>NZ_JBHSQV010000182.1:0-93364 GCF_042658665.1 Marinicrinis lubricantis | reverse complement strand
GGAGTTCACCTCATCTCAATTGGTTGGTTTAGTCGCTTAACCTATTCGAGATTTGGGGAGGTACTCCTTTTTCTATGTCTAAAAAAGTCAGTCATATCAAGGCATGAGATTTATGAAATTGATTCACCTATTAACTTTTTTAAGAGAAGATAAGATTCCTGAGCTGGGTGCCACACCTGCTGACGGAATGGCACCACACTGTTACACCCATTTCTCCCTATAAATTTTAAAACTTGTAAGCCTTCATGGCTTTGCGAATTTCTTTCCAAGACGGACGCTTGCCGTACATCAACACACCTGTTCTATAAATCTTAGCTGACAACCAGCCCATCACATAAGTGGTAACCAGCAAAATCGCAATCGACAGCCATACTTCCCATACGGCAGGATCGGCAACGCCGATTCGCAGGAACATGATGAACGGCGCAAAGAAAGGAATAAACGACGTAACCTCGACTAATGTGCTGTTCGGTGCATTGATACCAAATATTCCGATATAAAAACCTGCCATCGAGATGAACGTAATCGGCATAACCGCCTGTCCCAGATCCTCTGTACGACTGACTATCGAACCTACAGCGGCGAACAAAGTCGCATATAAGAAGAATCCTACTAAATAGAACAACACCGCATAGATATACATGCTCACAGGTACTTGAGTTAAGTCAATATCAAAATCCTTCAGCAGTCCTTGGTTATGAGGCATAGACAAATTAATGATCGTGACGACGATAAATATAGAAATCTGTGAAATGGCAAGTAGGAACATGCCAAGAATTTTTCCGAACATCTGGGATAGCGGTGATACGCTTGTAATGAGAATCTCCATAACCCTTGAGCTTTTTTCCGACGTGATTTCGGTAGCAATCAATTGACCGGAAACCATAATACCCATGAACAGGACGATAATCATGACATAAACTAAGGCATAAGACATCGCTGACTCTGCTTCCGTCTTCCCTTCACCGACCGTACCTGCGCCTTGCTCTGCAGAAATTTGCATCGTGTCTAATTCAATCGGTTCATACAGCTGTGCCAACTGCTCATCACTGAGTCCAAGCTGGCCACCGACGATTTGCGTCTTCACAATTTGCAGTCCGGCTTCAAGCTGACTAGACTTGCCAAAATCCATATTGTCTTCAGACTTGTAGACAAATTTAGGGAATGCTGCAGACTCGCCGGATTCTGCTACGAGATATCCATCGATTTCGCCTTCACTGATTAATTCCTTCAGCATCTCTTCATTCGCTTCTTCGGAGGCCTGCGGCTTATACAGTTTAATTGAAATATCCGGTTCGCTTTGGGACGAATAATACTGCTGCAGCTGCATAGGAATTTGATCGCCATCCGCTTGGATGATTCCAATATTCGTCGGCTCATCCGAGCTGAACTTCGAAATAAAATAAGGGATGTTAATGACAATTGATAAAATAATAGCCATGATCAATGTGGTGACCATGAATGATTTGGTTCTTGCTTTGTTGCGAAACGTAAAGCCAATCACCTTGAATAAATCTTTATTCATGTCCCTCACCTCCTACCGTTTTGATGAAGATTTCGTTGAGTGTCGGTTCCTTTACTTCAAATCGTTGGATGGCAGCCTGCTCCATCGCGGTTCGCAATATTTGGTCTGCTGCCCTCTCCTCTGTGATTTTAACTTCAAGATAATTCTCATTTCGGATCACCTGCTGCACGCCAGGTATGCTTTCCAAGCCTTTAATTTCTTTATCCGCAGCCAAAATGACCTTTTCCTTCGGAAAACGTTTTTTAATTTCTTTTACGTTCCCCTGAAGTACGGTATTGGAACGATGAAGTATCGTAATGTTACGGCACAATTCCTCGACATGCTCCATGCGATGCGTAGAGAACAGAATCGAAGTGCCCTGATCGCGCAGTTCCTTGACGGTGCTCTTGAGCAATTCGACATTGACAGGATCCAATCCGCTGAACGCCTCGTCCATAATGATAATGTCCGGCTTATGGATAATGGCGGCGATGAATTGAATTTTTTGCTGATTTCCTTTGGAAAGCTCTTCTACTTTACGATTGTAATTCTCCGGAACGTCGAACCGATCCAGCCAATATTTCAACTGCCGATCTGCATCGCTCTTAGACATGCCCTTCAGCTGCGCTAGATAAATGACCTGATCCGCAACTTTCACCTTCGGATACAGCCCTCGCTCCTCCGGTAAATAGCCGAAGCGTCTTGTAATTTCCTTCTCGTACGGTTTACCGAAGTAGCTGATTTTGCCCCCATCCGGATAAATTAAGCCGAGCACCATGCGCATCGTAGTCGTTTTCCCTGCACCGTTGGCGCCGAGAAGCCCGTAAATTTCACCTTTTTCAACCTGCAGCGAAATGCCGTTCACCGCTGTTTTCTCCCCATACTGCTTTACAACCTGTTCTAATTTTAAAGGTTCCATCTTCCATTCCTTCCCCTTCCCTTAATAAACTCCATTAGGCATATGCCCTTCAATCCACAGCTCTAAAATTTCATCAAGCTCCAAGCTTCTCATCTTCAGAGGGATCCATCCCGAATCCTTCATAACCTGCTCCATACGCTGCGCATCCGAAGTAATGACCCGGACGGTCGATGGCGTCTCTTGATCCCACTGCAGAACATCCGGAAGCTCTTCAATTACAGAAGAATCTGCATTCAGCCATATTTCCTTCCAGCTGTCGATCAGGCTGTCCTTCTCCACCATGCCCAGCATCTGTCCCCGATGTATGAGCACAACGTAATCCGCCAGCCGTTTAATCTCATCGACTATATGCGTCGCCATGATGATCGTCGTCTGCCCTTCCTTCATTACTTCCCTCAGCTCACCAATCAGCTTCTTCCAAGAAAAAGGGTCGAAACCAGAGGAGGGTTCATCGAGAAGAAGCAGCCTCGGTCTCGCTGCGAGTGAAACCGCAATCTCATACTTTCTGCGTTCCCCTTTGGACATTTTTCGCAGCTTGCTGTCACGGGGAACTTCGAAGCGCTGCATCATTTCCTCATACCTCTCGGCATCCCAATTCGGATACCAATGAGCGCGAAATGCTGCCGCTTCATCCGGTGTTAGAAAGTATTCCTCTGTACTGGGCAATTCTGGAACGTATGCAATCTGCTGTCGTAACGACATTGGAATTTCCTGTTCAAAAGATTGACCGAACCACTCAATCGAGCCTTCATCCGGATAAATCGTCTGAATTAACATGTTCAGCAGCGTGCTTTTTCCCGAACCGTTCTGTCCCACAAGCGCGACAATGTATCCTTCTGGAATGTTCAAGTGAATCGGTCCAACATCCAGCCGTTTTCTATGTTTTTTTACATTACGGAAACGAACTGCCGAAAGTTCCATTATTTTCACCACCCTTACTTCGAATCATATTTCAGTTTCAAACGCGACATAAAAATTTGTCTCATCTCTTCCTCCGTAAACTGCACCGATTTACCAATATCTAAAGCTTCGTCCAATGCCTTCTCCACCGCTTGATGACGGAAGTTGGACTTCTCATGGTCACCCACCTTGGCCACAAATGTACCTGTCCCCTGTCTCGTACGAAGAAGTCCTTCATTCTCCAAATCTTGATACACTCTTCGGACCGTAATCACACTGCAGTTTAAGTCACCGGCTAATTCTCTAATGGATGGCAAAAGGGTCCCTTCTTCCAATTGACCGCTAATAATGAGTGAACGCAGCTGCATTTCGATTTGGCGATAAAGCGGCTCAGCACTATGTTCGTATATTTGAATCGGTATCCTCACCTTTCGCAACCCACCTTCTTTGTCCCTAGGTTTTCAACATCTATCACGTCGGACAAGCCCAAAACCATGCGTTCACATTTTATTGCAGATCACGCTTGCTTAGTTTTCGATAAGTTCCGATATTCATAAGCCACATGCCCAGCGAGCCTGCCGCCAGCATTGCCCACATGAGCGGAGAAGCGAGTCCCCAACGGATGGAGAAATCGATCGACCAATGCAGGAAGCTTCCATCCGAACGAGAAATCACAATTGCAGCAAGGATCATTAAAATAAAAATCCAAAGTGTTTTCCAAAAGTAGACTCTCCCGCTGCTCAGCATTTCAAAATAAATAAAAAAAGCCATAATCAAAATGCTGTAACCGACCCACGTCAAGGCAAATGCGATATAGGACAATCCATCGAAGCTTGCTCTGACGTCTTCCGAAAGCAAATAAATCGTTGCAAAGAAAATCGGCGAGTTAACGATCAAGGAAATACCTACTTGCAGCAGCCGGTAATATTTCAAGACCTTATTGGAAATGGGAAGTATCCTAAAATAGCTCAGCATTTGGGTATAGGAATCTTCCTGCAAATATTTAAATGCTCTTCTAGAGAAGTAAAAGCCAATCATTGGCACAATGAACATCGTCACACCATCGGCTATCATCCACCTTACCCAATGACGCTCTTCTACCAGCATTTCGTTAATAAATGTCGATGTAATCAGTGCCATATATGCAATAAATAAGACATTCCAAATAAAGTAGCGTTTATCCGACTTCATATCCTTGCGAACTATAAACCAAGCGTCTTTAAGCGACTGCATCTCATTCCTCCCTGCTGTATATGTACTGTGTAATCCCTCTTGCGCACAGTGTATACTGTATATATCGTTATACACACTATACACTGTATATACACACCATGTCAATCCCGATTTTGAAGTTTGTTTCCTGCCTATCCAAAATAGCAAAATCTGCAATGAAAAGAACTAAAGCATGCATGTTATTTCCTTATTTGGAGGGGTAAACTGTAATAGATCACTAGGGCAGCTTGGACAAGATCACATACAAATCATTTGGAATCATGCTTACATTGGAGGGATATGCTATGAGCAAAACATTAAATGTAACGATATGGAATGAATTCCGCCACGAGAAACAAAATGACAAGGTCAAGGAAATTTACCCGGAAGGATTGCACCGCGCCATCGGTGAAGGACTTCCAGAAGATTACCATATTACTTACGCTACCTTAGACGATCCTGAACATGGATTAACAGAAGAGGTGCTTGCCAAAACGGACGTGCTGATTTGGTGGGGACATGCATTTCACCATGAAGTAGACGATGCCATTGTCGATCGAGTACACCAGAGGGTGCTGCGGGGAATGGGACTTGTCGTATTGCATTCCGGGCACTTCTCCAAAATCTTCAAAAAACTGATGGGCACCTCTTGCGACTTGAAATGGCGTGAAGCTGGCGAGAAGGAGCGGCTTTGGGTCGTTTCTCCAGGACACCCGATTGCAGAAGGCATCGGAGAATATTTCGAACTGCCGCATGAAGAAATGTACGGTGAGCACTTTGATATTCCGCAGCCGGATGAGCTTGTATTCACGAGTTGGTTTGAGGGCGGGGAAGTGTTCCGCAGCGGCTGCTGCTTCTACCGCGGCAATGGCAAGATCTTCTACTTCCGTCCAGGACATGAGACGTATCCGACTTATTTTGACACGAACGTTCGAAAAGTCATCAGCAACGGCGTGAAGTGGGCCGCTCCAACGGATCGCGGATATCCGACGTACGGCAATGCGAAGCCATTGGAAAATATCAAATCGTCTTAATTTGCAGCTTCGATTCAATCTCGATTTACACAAATATGTTTTACACTTAAACAGGCAGCCGGATAGGCTGCCTGTTCTCCATTTCCCCCTAATTCACCTTACGACTCGGTCTTTGGGCCTGAAGCTGCATTTGCTTTCGGAACTGCTCCGGAGTGCAGCCTACGTGATTTTTGAACACACGGCTGAAGTGGGCCGGATGCTTGAAACCCACTTGATAGCTGATATCCGTAATTTTCATGCGCTCTTCCAAGTAAAGCAGGATTCTTGATTCATTAATGCGCCTTTCATACAGATAAGTGAAAATCGTCACGCCCGTCACTTCCTTGAAGATTTTAGACATATAATGCTTATCCAGGTGTAAAGCGCTTTCTAAATCCTCCAAATGAATATCGTTCATATATTGATCTTCAAGATAAGTGATAATTTTCTGTACATTTTTTATTTTTTCACTGCCTTCCATCTGAGGTCCATCCACCATCTGAAGCTCGAATACTTGATGAATGAACAGCATTAAATCATAAAATGCAATATGAAATCTGGCATCCGCCATCACCGCTTCATTATGACGAAACTTGTCCATACGGCGAAGCAATTCGGCCATCTCTATCTGCTGTTGAGGTGCGAGTGTGAATCGAGCGTTCTTAAGCTGCTGAAACGGCTTCAGTACTTGCGCAGTGCAGGGAAGCTGAAACCACTCCTGAATATAAGACGGGTCAAAATGAATGATCGATCGGACATAGGGCCGCTTTGGATCCGTCTTCGCGCGATGCAGCGTCATCCCATCCATAATGATCAAGTCTCCCGGCTGCAGCTCATATATTTTATCCCCGATCAAATAATTGCAGAATCCTTCATGAAAATAATATATTTCATAATGCGGGTGCGAGTGAAATTCCACATTGATGGCACCGGTGCTGCGATAATTCAGATCTATACCTATACCGCTGCCGAGCAGACGAACAAATCGCATTCTCTCCATCGATTCACACTCCCAGTCATTAGCTCTTACCTCCATCTTAACGCATGTCAAAACAAAATAGAATGACAATGACAGTTAAAACGGTGCGTCATTCCGACAATTCCAGTTCAGTACACTTACACAGCCTTTGTTACAATGACCTTGCATAAAGGACTTATCCTTGACTGGGGGTACTTCATATGGATCAAGTACGCATTGGCATTGTTGGGCTCGGAAGTATGGGCACACAGCATGGAAAATATCTCGCAGGCGGCGAAATTCGAGGAGCTATTATTGCAGCGGTTTGCGACATGCGTGAGGAACGTTTGCAGTGGGCAAAGCAAAGCTGGGGAGAGCATATCCATACCTTTACTACTTTAGAAGCGATGATTGACTCAGGGGAAGTGGACGCGGTTTTCGTTGCTACGCCGCACTATGACCACCCGGATGCAGCGATTCGTTCTCTGCAAAAGGGGATGCACGTTCTCATTGAGAAACCTGCAGGAGTATATACCAAGCAAGTGCGCCTCATGAACGAAGCGGCGAAGAAATCGGGAAAAGTATTCAGCATTATGTATAACCAGCGGACGAATCCGCTCTATCAAAAGCTGAAGGAATTAATCTCATCAGGTGAATTGGGCGAAGTGCGCCGGACCAATTGGATCATTACGAACTGGTATCGTTCCCAAAGCTATTACGATTCCGCCGGTTGGAGAGCCACTTGGGCAGGTGAAGGCGGCGGTGTGCTGATCAATCAAGATCCGCACCAACTGGACCTATGGCAGTGGACGATCGGCATGATGCCTGCAAGAATTCGAGCTTTCTGTTACTTCGGCAAGCACCGCAACATCGAAGTCGAGGATGAAGTAACAGCTTATGTGGAATACCCGAATGGGGCAACCGGCCTGTTCGTCACGACGACAGGTGAAGCTCCGGGAACCAATCGTTTCGAAATTGCAGGAGACCGCGGAAAAATTGTAATTGAAGATGATCAGCTGACATTTTGGAGACTTAGGGTACCGGAGTCGGAATTCAACCGTACATACACCGGGGGATTCGGGTCGCCGGAATGCTGGAAATGTGAAATTCCTATTCATGGAAACCATCCAGGGCACCGGGGAATTACACAAAACTTCGTCGATGCCATCTTGAAGGGCACAGAACTCATTGCTCCTGGCGAAGAAGGCATTCTCGGATTGACCTTGTCGAATGCCATGCTGCTCTCCACATGGACCGACAGCTGGATCGATCTCCCTCTCGATGAGGATTTATTTTATGAGCAGCTGCAGGATCGGATTCGTGGATCCCGATTCACCAAACAAGCAGCACCGGATCAATTGCTGAACACGGAAGGAACACATTAACCTTTTTAGGAAGGAAGCGTGAAGCGGAACATGATACAAAAATCGGACGGAATGAATTATGCACCGCAGGGTAAACCGGCGCCTGTCGTTAAGCCGGGTGAATTCGTCTTCGCGGCTGCTGCGCTGGACCACGGACATATCTACGGCATGTGCAACGGACTGATCGAGGCTGGGGCCACACTGAAGTGGGTTTATGACCCAGATCCGTTAAAAGTCGAGACGTTTCAAAAGCGATTTCCTCAAGTGCAGGCCGCTTCATCTTTGCAGCAAATTCTTCAGGATTCTGAGGTTCAGCTTGTTGCGGCCGCTGCCATACCAAGTGAGCGCGGACCATTGGGCGTGCAGGTGATGGAGCACGGGAAGGATTATTTCACGGACAAAACGCCATTTACCCGTTTGGATCAGCTGGAGCTGGCTCGTCAAGTGCACAGCAAGACGGGAAAGAAATATGCCGTATACTACAGTGAGAGGCTGCATGTGGAGAGCGCGGTATTTGCCGGACAGCTTATTGAGGACGGGGCAATCGGACGCGTGGTTCAGGTGACGGGATTCGGACCTCATCGCTTGAACGCACCGAGCCGACCAGATTGGTTCTTCCAGCTGGACAAATACGGCGGCATATTATGCGATATCGGCAGCCATCAAATCGAGCAGTTTCTATTCTATGCCGGCTGCCGCGATGCTAAAGTGCTGCACAGCAAGGTGGCGAACTATCACAATGCCGACGTCTATCCGGAGCTGCAGGACTACGGTGATGCAACGCTGGTCGGTGATAACGGAGCAACGAACTATTTTCGCGTCGACTGGCTGACACCTGACGGTCTGAGCACGTGGGGCGATGGACGGATGCTTATTCTCGGCACGAAAGGCTATATCGAGCTGCGCAAATACGTGGACATCGCCCGCGACAGGGCAGGCGATCAGCTGTACTTGGTCGATCAGCAGGGAGAGCACCATCTATCCCTTTCGGGTAAAGTCGGCTATCCTTACTTCGGTCAGCTCATTCTTGACTGCCTGAACCGTACGGAGAATGCAATGACGCAGGAACATGCGTTCAAGGCTGCAGAGCTCTGTCTCCTCGCCCAGCAGCAGGCAGTACGAATTGAGTAAAGTACGCAAGTGGCGATGAAGTATACAGAAATACTTCATCGCCATTATTTTTCTCCAGCATCTTCACATGCTTCGTTTTCTGTTTTGACTTAAATTAACTCACCTGATGATCACTTGGTTAATGATTACAGTCCTTCCCAAATCCCCCGAATATATTGGATATTCCTTTGCAACGCTTCCCTCGAATCATAGGCCCTGCTGAAATCCTCAAAGCCGATGGTTCCGTCATACCCCACTGCTTTCAGATCCGACAGTACTTGCTTCCAATCCACAACGCCTTGATGAACAGGCGCCCATTCCACGTTCCATGAGTTCGTGCCGTCTTCTTGTTCTACTCCCGGCACCCACCTTGCGTTTTTCACATGTACATGTGCCAAATAAGGGCCCAGAAGCTCTAATCCCATGCGGTAATTTTCATATCCCTCATGGACCATATTTCCAGGATCAAACAGAACGCCGATATGTTCAGGATCATAGCGGTGGACTAACCGATAAGCCAAAGACGCACTGGGTGCAATCGTCACATGATGTGTCTCAATGAGGCCTTTGATGCCATACTGCTTGCACAGCTGTACCGCTTCCGACAAGTACTGCTCTGCTTGATGATAGAGATCGTTGTAATTTTGCGTTCGATCATAACGGGGAACTCCTAATCGAATCGCTTTTGCTCCTAACTTCCTTGCGATGTGCAGCACTCGTTCCGTCGATGTTAAATCGCCGCACTGCAGGTATGGCGTTACACTTGTCACTTCCATGCCGGCATCCTGCGTCCAGCTCAGCCACTGCTCCAGCTCTTCGTCTGCAGCGTCAGGGGACAACGTGCAATGATGATTTCCCCAAAACGAAGGCTTCTCCTCCTTTCGCTCTTCGGGAATTCTCGTGCATCTCCACTCCACGCCATCATAACCATACTGCTTTAATGCTGTAATCAGTTCCTTCGGTTCCAAATCCGGAGTCATCACCGTAAAGACCGTAAATTTCAATCAAAACACCGCCTCTGCGAACAATTTCTCCTTCATCATAATGAAAAAAAGGTGCTTTAGCTTATATGTTGTTAGCTAAAACACCTTACAATTTAATTGTCATTAACCAAAGATCGCATCGAGCAAATTCGTCGTATGCTCCACTGGATATTGTATGTACAGCAAGTAATAGACGGTTGCACCTGTAATCGCAGTAATAAACCAAATGACGGCTGTCGGCTTGCCGATTCGTTTATGCTTCAAAAATACACCTTTATAAGCCAAGCGAAGTGTAACAAGTCCCATGACTGCAGAAACCGTCGCTAAGACAATGTGGAAAATAAGAAAAATGCGATAATAAACCGCCACATCATCCGGTCCGCCGAACGGCACATTCCCGAAAACGAACGTCTTGGTCAAGTAAATAATGAAAAATAGGACCGCGAAGATCGCCCCCCAAACCATGACAGTCTGGTGGGCCTGCCTTTTGCCTTTTGCAATCAAAATCCAGCCAACGGCTACTAAAATGGCACTCAATACAATAAACGTCGTACTAATAAACGGTAGCAGTTTTGCCAAAGTCGATTCCCCTGCCTATCCTACAGTTTCTTCATCCCAACATTACGACGGATCCATAATCGGATTCAAATCCTCTTCCTCTGGATTCTCTTTTTTATACCACTCTCTAAATACGTACCCCAACAATAAGCCGTACGTAATTTCCTGAAGCAGCTTCATGATGACTCCGCCTAGCTGCTGATCTTCTCGTGAAGAAACCAAGCTAAAAAACTGTGGACCTGCGAACTCATCCAGCACCCAGTTCTGTCCATTCGGTACACAGTACCCCATCGCTCTTGCCCATGTATTCGCATCATTGAAAACGGCGTACATCGCATGATCCGAAAAAATAATGAGCGCACAGGCCGGAGTGATCAGCACACCATTAATAAATATATATCCCATTTTTTTAAGTCCGCTTAAAACCGTATATTCAGGTACCGGACAAATGACATGCCACCACATCATCACAGAAGTGATGAACAGCGCAATATAAAACAAGAGGTGAATGCCGTAATGCACCATCACATAATCATGTACGTCCGGCAGGTGATAAAAAGAAAACAGTGCATTAAAGAATACGACCGTTAACAGCGGATGCATCATAAAACGAAGTGGTCTAAGCCATCTCAGTCGCTGCAGCAGAGGTTTGACCATCCATGCCGGTAGTCCAATCAGCAGCAGCGGCGGTGCAATTATATACGAAACCGCCATCCCCAGCATATGGGCACTAAACATCAAGTGGCTGAGCAAGCTGAGTGGTCCTGCCTGAGCTAAATAAAGTAGAAACAATCCGCTCAAAAAACTAATGATTTTATATACGGGAACACGTTCTGCCTCTTTAAAGCGATGGCTCCATGGACCGGTCAGCAGGAGATACACAATGCCAATGGCGATAAAAATCAACAATACGACAGGACTCCATAATGCCCGAAATCCGAAGTACTCCAAACCGAACAATGGGCTCTCCTCCTCTCAAGTCGGTATTCGTCAACATTATGGTCATTTTCCCAATCGGACAAACCAATGGTTAACCTTTTGTTTTCAATGCAATGTAAAACTCGTACCGCTTCTATTGTAATGAATTTATAGGTCATCTGACAAATGAAAGGTTGCCCAAATGGACGTAAAACAGCAAAAATCCACTATTTTGTCACACAAATGAAACAGGGGGCAGTCTCCCGCCCCCTGAAAATATACATTTATCTCATTTTATTACCACCACATGAGGTAAAGCCCCGCTGCTATGGCGGTTAAAGCGACTACAAATCCCATCGAAATTCCAATAATCGGATAGAAATGGCCTCGATCCTTCATGTGCATCCAATAAGCTAGCTGTACAATAACTTGCACAACCGCCATAACGACCAGCAAGAAAATAATAAAGCTGGTACTTAGCGCATTATTGGCTGCTGCCACGAATGCGATGAACGTAAGCACCATGGAAATGGCATACGTAATGAGGTGATTTCTAGGGCCTTCATGCACGTGCCCTCGTTTTACCTTTGAAACCGAATGCTGCTGTTCCATTTGCTTAACCCACCTTTCCCATTAAGTATACCAGGGAGAAGATAAACACCCATACAACGTCGATAAAGTGCCAGTACAACCCGGCTACATAAAACTTTGGTGCTGTAACGGTTGTAATTCCTTTTCTAAATGCTTGGTATATGAGAATGCTGATCCACATAATACCAAACGCTACGTGGGCTCCGTGGAATCCAACCAATGCATAGAACGAGGAGCCGAAGGCACTGCTCTGGAACGTATGTCCTTCATGGACATAATGATAAAACTCATAAATCTCTAACACGAGGAAGGCCAGACCTAAAAGAACGGTAATGATGAGCCAATTGATCATCGCCTTCTTATCATACCGGTGCATCGCTTGGATTGCGAATACACTGGTCAAGCTGCTTGTCAGCAAGATGAAGGTAGCCAAAGCAACGAGTGGAATTGAGAACAATTCACTTGCTGTTGGTCCATCTAGCGTTTGATTGCGGAGCGCGAGGAATGTCGCAAACAGCGTTCCGAATAATACCGTCTCTCCGCCTAAGAACAGCCAAAAGCCCAATACTTTATTTTTTCCTTCCAGGGTAGCTCTTTCAGGCTCATGAATCTGCTCGTTTTCATTTACATGTGCGTGACTCATGCCTTAACCCCCCCATCCTGCAGTTCATCCACTTCTATATGATATCCATGATCGTCAATAATCGATCTGAGGAACATGCATCCAAATGTAATCACCAAGCCAATAATCGCGACAGCGTAGCTTCCGAAGATCCCAGACATAAAGCTGTTATCAAATTCATAGTCCTGGAACATGAATCCAAAGCCTGCAATAAACAACCCGAGTGACATGAAGAACGGCAAGATCGATGGATTCGGCATATGTATCGGACCAAGCGGTTCCGCTGGCGTCATACTCGTATTTCCAGCCATCTTCTCTTTCCATAATGGATCCAAGCCACGAACAAGCGGCAGCTGTTTAAAGTTGTATTCTGGAGACGGCGAAGGAATTGCCCATTCGAGCGTACGTCCATCCCATGGATCGGCAGGAGCATCCGCCTTTTTGAACGATGTAATGAAGATGTTCAGCAAAGCGGCAATAGTACCTACACCCATCAGTAAAGCACCGATCGTAGATATAAAGTTCAACTCATCCCATCCGGTCTGACCTTCCAGGTAGGTAAATACCCGGCGAGGCATTCCGTCCAAACCTAATAAATGCTGGACAAAGAATGTCAGATGGAATCCGATGAAGAACGTCCAAAACGTCAGCTTGCCCAGCCCTTCATTCAGCATACGGCCGAACATTTTTGGCCACCAATAATGCACACCGGCGAATAATCCGAATACTACACCACCGACGATGACATAGTGGAAGTGAGCAACGACGAAATAAGTGTCGTGATATTGATAATCGGCAGCAGGGATCGAAAGCATTACCCCTGTGACCCCACCCATGACGAAGGTCGGCAAAAATCCAAGCGCGAACATATTGGCTGTCGTAAATCGGATTTGTCCGCCCCACATGGTGAGCAGCCAGTTAAATATCTTAATCCCGGTCGGCACCGCAATCAGCATCGTTGCAACGGAGAACAGTGCGTTGGCGATAGGCCCCATTCCTACAGTAAACATATGGTGAACCCATACCATGAAACCGAGGAAACCAATCAGCATGGTAGCAAACACCATGGAGCTGTAACCGAACAATCTTTTTCTTGAAAACGTACTGATCACTTCAGAAATAATACCGAACGCCGGCAAGATCAAAATATAAACCTCCGGATGTCCAAAGATCCAGAAGATATGCTGCCATAGAATGGAGTTACCTCCTGCGCTAATTTCAAAGAAGTTAGCGTCGAACAGCCGATCAAAGGTAAGTAAGATAATTCCGATCGCAAACGCTGGGAAAGCGAACAGAATCAACAGCGACATGATAAAGGTGCTCCAAGTGAACAGCGGCATACGCATGAAAGACATGCCAGGAGCTCTCATGTTGATAATCGTTGCCAGGAAGTTAATCCCCCCGACAAGCGTACCAATACCCGCAATTTGAAGACCAATCGTGTAGAAATCAATTCCCATTCCGGCGTATGCTTCAGTCGCCAACGGGGTGTAAGAAGTCCAACCTGCATCCGGTGCTCCTCCAACGAACCAGCTGATATTGATCAGCACGCCTCCGAAGAAGAACGTCCAGAATCCAAGCGAGTTCACGAACGGAAACGCTACGTCCCTTGCACCGATTTGGAGCGGTACGATGGCGTTCATGAGTCCGAACAACAGCGGCATGGCCGCAAGGAAAATCATAGTCGTTCCGTGCATGGTAAGCAGCTCGTTATATGTTTGAGCAGAAACCAAGTCATTCTCTGGGTACATCAATTGCAGACGGATTAGAATGGCTTCTAATCCACCAAGCAGAAAGAAGAATCCACCCGCTGCAAGGTATAGAATACCGATCTTCTTATGGTCAACTGTTGTTAGCCAATCCAGCAAACCCCTATATTTCTTAGCAGTGTGAGCCAATTTGTTTGAACCTCCCTTTACAGCGTGCGCTACTCAAGTTTTAAGCTTTGCAGATATTCTGTCAATGCATCCAGCTCATCATCCGTCAAATCGACGTTAGGCATCAGCGTACCCGGTTTGATGGATTGCGGATCATCGATCCATTTGCGAATCCATTCGGCATTGTTCTCTTTAATACCGGCAACCAGCTCGCGGTCTGCGAAGCCTTTCAGGTTCGGATATACACCAGGCTGCGTACCGTCAATCGCGTGACAGCTCATGCATTTTGCCTTAAAGATTTCTTGACCTTGAGCGAGAGCATCCTGCTCATTTACAGCTTGAGAAGGTTCTTTCATCGAAGCAACCCAAGCTTCATATTCTTCCTGTGTTACGACCTGAACTTTGAAGTCCATGAGCGCATGCGATGCTCCGCAAAGCTCAGCACATTTACCTTTATAAGTTCCGACTTCTTCAGCATCGAGGTAAAACTTATTCGTCATACCTGGATTCGTATCCATCTTACCGCCCAAGCCTGGAATCCAGAAAGAGTGAATGACGTCCGCAGAAGTCAGTTCAAAAGCGATTTTCGTGTTTACAGGAATCACTAAATCCTGAGCCGTGTAAATGCCATGCTCTGGATATTGGAACTCCCACCAAAATTGGTGTCCGATGACTTTCACTTGCTCTGCTTCTTCCGATTCGGAATAATCTTTCGCCAAAGCAAACGTCTGTGTCACCATGGGAACTGCTAAAATCAGCAGAAGAACGAGCGGGATAACGGTCCAAACGATCTCCAGCACATGAGATCCTTCCGTTTGCTTCGGAACGCCCGTTTGGTTTTTCCTTTTTCTGAATCGAATGACAACGTAACCGAATAATACAAAAACGATGACGAGTACACCTGTCATAACAAACAACGACAATTTAATAAGGAACAGCTGATCCTCACCCACAGAACCTTTAGGATTTAGCGGACTCGGATCATCGCCTAAGATACTGCTGCAGCCTGACAGGACAAGCGTGAACAGCAAGAACAGAGGCACTAATCGTTTAGCCAGTTTCCATGGTCTCACAATACATCAACCCCGCTTCTTCTTATGTTAATCTTGAGCCTAGACATAGATAAAGCGACCGCGGCATATCCGCGGCAGCTCCATCTTTAAACAGAAAAGTTACACCTTCTATGTATAGAAGTTGAAGCTCTTCTCATTCTTATAGGTTATCCCGCTGCGAATTGTCGTATGAAAATCGTTATGTCGTCAGCAGCGAAATGATGGAATGGAAGAGGAACTAAGAACCTTTTAGAAAGGTATTGCGCTTGCAAATGAGACGTCATCTACTCGGGCATGAATATGTCACTGTCCACCGCTGTCAAACGCCGGTAATAACACGAAATGACGCACCTTGTCAACAAATCCAATCACCATATTAACTATAAATTCGTTACAGTTTTTTGTCAATGAAATCGGGAGAGTTCACAAATTGTTCTCAAAAACGTACCATTTTATTTAAAATTTTCGGGTTGACCTTACGTCTGGCGGCTCCTTCCATGTATAAATCAGTTGCTTTCATCCACCTTAATACTATTGGTCTAAACCACTACGAAGGACACCATGAGAGTCAGGAGGACAACGCGATGTTGAAACTGCCGAATTGGATCAAAGACAGACGCTTATACTTGTTTATTCCCTTTATGGCACTTATTATTACCTCCGCATGCGGCGGTTATAAACAATTTGAAAAAAGTGACTATGATTTAGGCAGCCACCAAGGTCAAGAAGTGCCCAATCAAGAAAGCCGAGCATACGGTTTTATGGTGCAGGGCGAAGATTACAACCATCATAACAATGAGTATATGGCATTCAGTCAGGATGCGGCCAATGCCGTCATGAAAATTCCCGGTATCGCCCATGCTTATGTGGTCACCACGAATGTGAACGCCTATGTAGGCATCGTACTGAACGATACGGCTACCGGCTGGCAGAGCCATGGAGGCCGCGGCAAGAATACGACGAATGTCGGGAACTCTGAAGGCGTATATGATGTGAGGCACGGAGGTTCGTACTTAAGCCCGCGTAAATTGGTAAACGACAGCAACTCGTACTATACCCTGGAGAAGCCGGCAGATATTACACCGGAATTAAAACAAAAGATCGCCGTGGCGGTTCGAAACGAACAGCCTTATGTATGGGAAGTATTTATTTCTGCCAATCGAGACTTTGTAAATCAGCTCAACGTGCTTGCCCAGAAAAAATGGACGAACCAAAGCTTAGACGGAGAGGTTGCTTCATTTAACGCGCTAGTGAAGGAACATTTTAGAGAGACGGAAAATCAATGAGATGCATGATCACAATCGTTTAATGAAGAAAGAGATGGAATCAGCTCGTAACTGGTTCCATCCCTTCTTTATCCTTTAATGTGCCGTGACCTCTACATCACCGGAACTAGTCTTTGCATAAATCTCAATGCTGCCTGTTCCTTTCTGACCTTCGAAGCGGTTTTCCTTCTGATCCTTCTGATCAAGCTCTCCCACTCTCACATCCACATCTCCAGAACTGGTTCGCAGATCGAATCGAATGTCCTGCGGCTCTTCAGGCAGTTCGATTTCTATGTCGCCAGAGCTGCTGTTCGATGTAATATCACCGTAGCCTTCAGTCAGCGTTAGTTCGATATCCCCCGAGCTGCTTTTCAGATCCATTTGTCCTGTTCCTCTTTCAACCGATATATCGCCCGAAGTTGCGCGCAAGCTGCTTTGCTGACTCTGGACGTCCACCCATTCAATATCCCCGCTTGAAGCTTTCACATCGGCATTCACCGTTTTACTGTCGCTTAGTAATATGTCTCCGGAGGAGGTCTGAATGCTAAGCTGATTCGCTTCCGTATGCTTTATTGCGATATCTCCGCTAGAGGCATCAAAATCTCCATGATCGGTTCGAATGTCCCGAACGGCGATATCACCGGAGGAGGCATTCACGTTCATATGGTTCCATACCCGCTCAGGTACGGTGATGGAGAGCTTATGACTTTTTTGTTGTATACCAAACCAGGAGAAAGCCCCTTCCCTTTTGTATGTGATCGTCCCCTCCGAACCATCGAGTTCAGCTTTCAGTTTAAATTTTTTTGCAGTCTTCTCATAACCTATCACCTCGATGATCACTTCACCATCTTGGTCCCCTGCCTTTAATTCAATATCAGCATCCGAAGTTTCAATATTCAACGCCATGAGTTCTCCAGATACAGGATAGGCTTCACTCTCCAATACCTCCTGATCCCCCCAAGCGAAGATGGGTGTACCATTTCTTACAATATTTATAATGAAAAAAATGCCTACAATAATAAGTAAAATCCCAAGCAGATTTTTTAAGCTCATACGACTGATTAACCTCCCATCCTTATCGTCTCTTTCATCATACCCGATTAAAGTCACATCCTGTAGTGCCCTTGGTCATATGAATGTTCATGAAAATGTTGTGACCAAACCCGATTTCTTTCGTTTAAATATTGAAGGTATTTACCGAGGAGGTGTAATGATGGGAGCTCTAGGTATTGTCTCAGGGGTATTATTCCTCTTTGCCATGTTTGGGCTGCTTCTGTTGGTGTTAAATGTTGTGACTAGCATTTGGGCATACCATGACGCGCTTCGCAAAGGGAACAGCAAGGAATATGCCTTGATTGTGCTGGTTGGAACATTAATCTTCCCCGTCGTCGGACTCATTGTATATTTACTCATTCGGAGTGACCGCTACTAATCTTATGTGTACCGTCTATATAATGAAAAAAACCGTTCGGATGCCGTTCAAATGGGAACGATCACACCCGAGCGGTTTTTAGTTGGAATCAAAATCAATGAATCGAACCGGACTGGTCCAGCGCTTGTTGAACACGTGTAACACCCTGCGACATCGCATGCCCTCCGCCCAACGCGGCGGCGACAGCAACCGTCTCCAGCACTTGTTTTGGTGTAGCGCCGCTGGACAGCGCCTCTCTAACATGATTAAAAGTGCAGACCTCATTGTTGGAGGTTAAACTGATCCCTAAGGCGATGAGATGCTTATCTTTAAGACTCAGTTCTCCCTCTTGAAAGCACCTGCCTGTAAAATGGTGGTACGCTTCCACCAAGTCAGGCAATTGGTCTTTCATGTGTCCAACACCGATGCGGTACGCCATTACTTTTTCATCGGCCATGTGTTTATCCATAATTTCGCTCCTTCTGAATTGTTCCTTGGGAACACGATCCCTTTCGTAATGTGCCCAACATCACCGGCAACATTCACAGCAACAAAGCAGAGCCGCTTCTATGTTTACGAAAAATAAAGCCAATTGCACTTCGCCATTTGGCCCAGGTTCGATATAATAGCAGAAGCATGAGATATACAAAGGAGTGGATACGCATGTACAAATTGGTCACGATCGATATTGACGATACACTCATTACGGATGACAAGGTGGTCACGGATGGCACGAAAGAAGCGCTGGTACGGGCTTCCGAGAAAGACGTCATCCTCACGCTCGCCACAGGTCGGATGTTTGCCTCTGCGAAACAGCTCGCTAAGCAGCTCGGTTTAAATGTTCCTATTATTACTTATCAGGGGGCGCTTATCAAAACCTTAATCGACGAAAAACCTCTGTATGAACGTTTCGTGCCAGAACAAGCTGTCCGTAACATATTTGATTATGCGCAGGCCCATCAGCTTCACCTGCAGGCATATGTGAACGATCAATTGTTCGCTGCTGAAGAGAACCAAAAGCTGATCGACTACTGCAGTATTTCCAACGTGCCCTATACGATTGAACCGGACCTTGAAAAGCTGATTGCAAAGCCCATGCCTAAGCTCATCATGATCGACGAGCCTGAACTGCTCGATCGGATCATTCCAGAGATCAAAGCGCTGCTCGGAGATGCCGTTCACGTTACGAAATCGAAGCCGAACTTCCTGGAATTCGTTCATCCCGAAGGCACAAAAGGACACGCTGTGCAATTTTTGGCCGAGCATTTCGGATGTACACTGGACGAAGTCATTGCCATCGGAGACAGCTGGAACGATCGGGAAATGATCGAGATGGCTGGCTTAGGCGTCGCTATGGGCAACGCCATACCTGCACTTAAGGAATTGGCGGATTACGTTACCTTAACGAACAATGAAGAAGGCGTAAAGCATGTCATTGAGAAGTTTATTTTACATCCGGCACAGCAGGGATAATGACCTGCTCCAGCAGTGTGCGCGGATTTTTCCAACGACTGACCTTAGGATCGGAAGTCATAACGACGACCATGTCCTTGTCCGGAACGGCAAATATATACTGTCCTCCGTGTCCAAGCGCATAATGCACCATACTGCCGTTTAATTTCTTATTCCACCACTGAAAGCCGTAGGTTCCGTGAAAGTCGGTGCCTTCGGCTTGTTCTTTCCAACTGTCGTCCACCCATTGCTCAGCAAGCAGCTGTTCTCCGTCCCAGTAACCTTGATTTAGGTACAGCCATCCTAGCTTGGCCATATCCCGACTTCGCATGCTTAATCCAACGTGTCCCTGGCTGTGTCCTTGCGGATCGGAGAGCCATTCGTAATGCCTGATGCCAAGCTTGTGAAATAAATGCGGACCCGCCCATTCTGACGCCGATTTTCCCGTCAATCTGCTGATCAATACGGACAACAAATGAGAGTCTGTACTGCGGTATTGAAACTTCTCTCTCATCCCCGGATCAATCGGCCGCTGCAAAATATACCGAACCCAATGCGGACTGCGGTGCAGATGATGAATCCACTTCTCTCCGAACTTCTTACCCGTCTCCCACGAGAAGCCGGATGTCATCGTCAGTAAATGACGCAAAGTCGTCATTCGTTTCTCCCGCTCCTCTTGTGGATCGGGGTTACGGGCATAAATTTCCTTGAGCTCTGCATCAAGCCACGCTTCTAAAGGAAGCTCTACATCTGTAATGATCCCTCTTTGCTCCAATGTCCCGATGACTGCGGAAGTTACACTCTTCGTCGCCGAACGCATGTCCATCACATCGTCTGACGCCATGCCTCCCCAGTAGGATTCATAAATCAAATGGCCGCGGTGAACGATCAGCAGGGCATACATCTTGGGATATTGTTCGGGAATGCGTCCGTTCAGCTCCGAAGCAATTTCGAGCGGGATTTGGAAATCCGAGGGATCACCCTTGACCCATTCCTTCGTCGGCCAGTGGTCTCTCTTCGGCCGCAATATGACCTTCGCCAAGAATGCCACCTCCTTCTTCTCTATTATGAACGCAAGGGGCTTTTAATAATTGAATCATACTTCAAATCGGACCGTTCTTCACCTACCGGACTTATCCCATTCATATCCTTCATGCAAAAAGCCCCGCAGCTGGAGCCTCGGGGCTTTATGAAACATGGGCGAATCGTTTGAATGGCGAGCTCTTCATCTATTTTCCGGCGAATTGAACCGTCACTCTTGCCAGCGATACGGCTGCAGCTTTCATCACATGGAGCGCGAATACAGAAAAAAAGATACCGATGATGAAGTAGAACACCGAAAGCTGCATCGGCTCGATGGAATCACCCATCAGCAGACTGATAAGATCCGTTCCGAACATTTGAATTCCAATGGTTTTTTCTATTACAAAATATACAAGAGGCGATGAAAGCAAAGCCAAGCTCGTGGCACACATAAAAACACCGATAATAAAGCCAGCGATAGAAATCGGAAACCTGAGCAGCGAATAAAGAATCGATGTTTTCCCCGGACCTCTCAGCTCCTCTGCAATTTTCCCGATGACTCCGTGACTTTGCTGCATTTCTACCCTTGGCAGCTCTCGATCCATAGCTAATAAATTGATGGTGAAGCGAAGATCCATCTCCATCATTTTGCGGCATAAGATCAGCAATGCCAAAAACAGGGGAAGCCCGATGAGAAACAAAGGGATGAGCCCAACCGATAAGCTGATGCCGACGATCGTAATGATGAACATAAGCAGGCCAATAGGAAAGCTGATCAATAAATAGGCTGCGGATGCATAAGCGGTCCGGTCCGTAACAATGCTAAAAAAAGATAGGCGCACAGCAAAGCGGCCCCCTTTCTTGGATTGACTCCAATATAACAAGGGGGCCCGCTTATTGAACAGTTACTGATGTCATATGACTGGTCACATCTCTCTTAACCGATAATGACTCTTTCTTCCGGATAGCGAATCTTCGCTTTTTTCTCCCTTCTAAAGAAGAGAAGCACGGACAATAGTCCGATACGGCCGATGAACATTAATATGATAAGCAATATTTTGCTGTCTGTTCCTAAATTGCTCGTAATTCCCATAGAGAGACCCGTCGTTCCGAATGCCGAGGACACTTCAAAGATGACGGAGTTCAGCGAATGCCTCTGCGCTTCAAATGCATCCAAACAAATGACACTGGATACAACCAGCAGCATTGCACTGGAAAAAACAACGAAGCTCTTCATCACATCATCCTGATGTATTCTCCTGTGAAATGCACGAACCTCCGTATTCCCCTTCGCATAGGCTAGAATCGTCAGCAGTACGATCGCAAACGTGGTCGTCCGAATACCTCCCCCGACGCTGGAAGGACTCGCCCCGATGACCATCATGGTAGACAGTAAAAATTGCGTTGGTGCAGTAAACTGCGCTATATCCATCGTTGAGAAACCACCGTTTCGGGCTGTCACTGAATTAAAAAACGAATACGACAGCTTCTCATGCCATGATTTGTCCGCTAAAAAATTGTTGTTTTCCAACAGGAACACACCGAGTGTACCAATGAGCAGTAAAATGATAAAGGTGGTCGTTGTAATTTTCGTAAATAAGGAAAAGCGGAACTTGCGATCCCGCCGCTTCACATATTCCCAAGTTTCGATGAGCACCGGAAAACCGATGGCACCCAGCACAAGTAAAATAATGATTACCGTTTGAATGAAATAATCGTGCTGAAAGTTGTACAGGGAATTTCCGAAAATATCAAACCCGGCATTCGTAAAAGCAGAGATGGAATGGAATGTCCCATAATAAAATGCATGTTTGAACGAATCAACATATCCGGCGAAATAGAGCCTGAGCGTAAGAAGCACGGCGCCTACCGATTCGATTAATAGCGTACATATAAAAACAAACTGCAGGATGCGTACGAGTCCAGACAGCTGATGTCGGTTTTGATCGATCATCATCAGCCTTCTTGCACTTAAGCCAATATTCCGTCCAATAACAACATAAATAAAGGTCCCGAGTGTCATGAGTCCGATTCCGCCGATTTGGATAATGATCGTTAATACTAACACACCGTACTGATTAAAGGTTTCCGCTGTGTTCACAACCGTCAAGCCGGTTACACTTAAAGCACTCACGGCAGTAAACAACGTGTCAATAAACGAAAGCTTTACACCCGGCTGATGAAAGAACGGCATCGACAATACCAATGAAGACACCATTGCTGTTACGAAATACATGAGAACGATCGCACGGACGGGGGTAATATCAAATCTAAATTTTTTCAAGTGTCATCCCTCTGTTACCAATAGGTTCTCGTGCCATCATACTGGTTATCGTCTGGGAATTCAAGTTCCAAGCTCTGGTTTAAGAGTTCAACTTTCGTTTCGGAAGCTTCCAGCCATACCTCACGGTCAGCATTCTCAGTACTACGATAAGCGAGGCCATGACGTACAGCTTCCATGGCGCGTCTCCCCAGCCAGCTGCAATCATTAATCCGCCAAGCATTGCCCACATGGCGTAAATTTCCTCGCGGAAAATGAGCGGTTTTCGCCCTGCCAATACATCACGAATAATACCGCCGCCGCTCCCTGTTAATACGGCAGCCACGAGTACCGCACTTAGCGGGAGATTCGCCTCTTTCGCATAGAGCGCTCCCTGAATAGCAAATGCAGCTAAGCCCAATGCATCGAAGAAGCTCCAATGCTTCAAAAATTTGAACCATAGGGCAGGAATGCAAAATACAATCGTCATCGTAATCATCGCAACGATAAACAATTCGCCTTGATTCCAAAGATTCGTGATCGGAACACCAATGAGCAAATTTCGGGTTGCCCCTCCGCCAAACGCGGTCACAAATCCTAAAATGTACACCCCTAAAATATCATAGTCCTCTTCCACTGCGACGATCACTCCACTGACGGCGAAAGCGATCGTTCCAATAATGTTTAATATGTCCCACGGTTCCCACATCAAAGCAGCTGATCCCTACCTGTCGAAAAATCCGAATATTTTTGTCCAATAGGTAGTATATCATTCGACTATAGGGTCATGGAACACTAAATTTTTTCCTTAACCGATCATAATTTTTTCTTCCGCGTAGCGCAGGCTTGTTTTGCTTCTTTTTTGAGCCAATGCAAATGCCAACGTCAACGGTCCCAAACGGCCAATAAACATTGTTATAATGATAATCATTTTACCGAGGAATGATAAATCAGCGGTAAGTCCCATGGAAAGCCCGACCGTACCGAAGGCCGACGTCGCTTCAAATAATATTTCCATAAAGTCCTTTTGTAAGGAATGCTCCGTGAGGGTAAGCAGAAATGTCACCAATACGACGACGCCAATCGAAATCATGATGACGGCGAGAGAACGAAGAATCAGCTCGGTGGCGATTCTCCTTTTGAACATATGAACATCCCGCTGTCCACGCACGGTGGAGATCATAGACAACAGCAGGACAGCAAACGTGTTCGTCTTGATTCCTCCCCCTGTCGATCCCGAGGAAGCTCCGATAAACATGAGAAATATGATAAACAACTGCGATGCGGCCATCATATCTCCAATATTGATGGAATTAAATCCTGCGGTACGAGGAACCACCCCTTGAAAGTATCCTGCCCAAAGCTTTTCCGTGAAGCTTAAATCTCCAAAGGTCTTCGGATTAAACCATTCCACCGCCGTGACCACCAAAACCCCTGCCACACATAAAATAGCGCTTCCTGCAAGTACAATTTTGGAATGCAGGCTGAGCCTAGACCAGCTGCGCTTCCTAAATATATCTATGATTACAAAAAAACCAATTCCGCCAATCAGGAATAAGGCTGTGATCACAATATTGACCACTGGATCTCCCACATACCTCATCAAACTATCCGGCCAGAGCGCAAATCCGGCATTATTGAATGATGAAATCGAATGAAACACGCCATAATAAGCTGCGGTCCACCAACCGTAATCGTCTGCCCAGCGGACGGACGGTTAATATAAGCGCGGCGGCACTTTCCACGATCAATGCGATTAGAAAAATCCTCAGCGAAAGCTTGACGACGCCGGACGGATTCATCGCATTCGTAGATTGCTGAATAATCATTCGCTCTTTGAATGAAATTTTCTTTCCTAAAATAATGTAAAGAAGGACGCCGAATGTCATAAACCCTAATCCGCCGAGCTGGATCAGCACCATAATGACCAATTCCCCGAAGACGGAAAACTGAGTCGGTGTATCTACGACAATGAGACCCGTAACACATACCGAAGAGGTTGATGTAAACAATGCATCCAAGAAATTCAAGCTTGTACCGTCAGCAGATGCAACGGGCAAACTGAGCAGTACGGCCCCGAATAGGATAATCAGCGCAAATCCGAATAAAATTACCCGAGCGGCAGATAGCTGTATATCGTTTTTAGAAATTCTTGATAATTTCACGCGAGTGGTCATCTCCCATATTCTTGAACCCTGAATATATTAAACTTGCCTTGATTATTGCCTAAATGGCTTGGAATTACAAGTTAGCGGGTTGAGCCATTCTACTCTTGACAACAAATAACGATATACGTATGATGTTGATTATTCATAGTAAACTTGTCGGAATTAACTTCGTACGGAGGGATCACTTCTATGTCTCAACAAGAACATTCCATTGCCATTTCACACGCTTCGCTGACATTAACCGCCTCACTCCATCTTCCTGAACCAGCACAAGGCAAAGAAGGGAGCGATTCTGGGTTTCCTTTGGTCGTCATTTGCCACGGCTTTATCGGCAGCCGCATCGGCGTGAACCGATTATTCGTCAGAGCAGCCAGGCAGATGGCGGAGAATGGGTATGCGGTACTCAGATTCGACTACGCCGGGTGCGGTGAAAGCACGGGGAGCTACGGTGCGGAGGGGCTTCGTTCGATGGTGCAGCAAACGAAGACGGTGCTTGATTACGCACGAACGATCCCTCAGGTGGACCCGAAGCGCATTTCCTTGCTCGGCCATAGTTTAGGAGGGGCTACGGCTGTACTGACCGCTTCAAAAGACCCTCGAATTCAAGAGCTGATTCTTTGGGCACCGGTCGCTCATCCTTATCAAGACATTGCGGACATCGTCGGCAAGCCGCTCGTCCAGCAAGCTCTGCAGCAGGGGACGGCAGACTATCTATCTTATACACTGCACGACATCTTTTTCACCTCGCTGCAGCAAGAGCAGCCGCTTTTTGCTTGTCAGCAGGTCGATGGCGATGTTCTGATTTTACACGGCTCTGCCGATGAGGTCATTTCCACTGATTATTGCTTTTTATACGATAAAATGATGAAGCAAAGACAGCGGGGAACGGTTGAAAAAGAAGTTATTTTCGGAGCGGATCATACGTTTTCTCAGCTTGCCCACCAAGACTTGCTTATTGAACGGACTAGCCAATGGTTAAAGGATCGGGTAAAGAAAGCAGCAGACTGGAATCATTGGACGATCTAAAGCCGAGTGTAAAGCACAGACTAGGTGTTTCATCAGGGACTGGCTTTTATCATGCATTCTCAGTCATGCCGATTTCTTCTCAAGATATCGATTACGCGGTTGCCTTCAGGCCAATCAACCCGATAATGACCATAGCCAAAAACAGCAGCCTGCCCGCATTAACAGGCTCATTCAGGAACATCATTCCGATGATGACCGTGCCTGCTGCACCGATACCCGTCCATATCGCGTAGGCCGTACCCATCGGCAGCGTTTTGATTGCCATCGATAAGAAATAAAAGCTGAGGATCATCCCTGCCACGGTAATGATCGAAGGAGTTAGCTTCGAAAAACCTTGTGTATATTTCAAACCCATTGCCCATACGATTTCCAATACGCCAGCAATCACCAAATAAATCCATGCCATTTTATCATTTCCCCTTTATATGAAAATCTTGTTCTTGATCATATTCTTCGCAGCCAGTTCCAAATAAAAAAACCCGGGAAGATATCCTTAATCGGATCATCCTCCCGGGTTTTTATCCCTCCGTGTACATGCCGCTTCACGCTGCGCACGCGTTTTCTCTCGGTCCAGTCCAGCGCTGCTGTGCATGCTGCGGAACCCTAGAAAACTTGCTTAAATATATAAATCCTTATATGCCGTAACCTTCCGAACGTAATTTTGCGTCTCGGCCGGCAGTAATCCCAATACGCTCATCAGCTGTTCGTCGTTGCTTACGCCCAGCCGATCCACTCTGCCCGGTCCCGCATTATAAGCGGCCAAAGCCAGTTTCTCATTTCCATTGTATTTACTCAATAAATTCGCTAAATAACGGCTGCCGCCCATAATATTTTCCGCAGGATTGAACGGATTGGCAACCCCCATATCCGAGGCCGTGCCGTCCATGAGCTGCATTAAGCCTTTAGCCCCCGCACTGGATACGGCATCGGTACGGAATCCAGATTCCGCATGGATCACCGCTTTGATCAGCGATTCGTCGATTCCATACCTTGCTGAAGCCTGCTTAATCCAAGCATCATACGAGGAAGAGCTTTCCGCCCGTGAGGCATCCGCCGCCACCGGGAAGCTTCCGCTGCTGCTCACCGCATAATCAGCAAGTGACTGCTGAAAAGCGAACGAACCCGATGCGGACTCAAGCATTTGCAAAGCCACTTCTGCTGGAATCACTCGTCCTGTGGATGCGGAGCTGCCCGAAGAAGCGTCGAGAAATTGCTGCAGCTGTTCCGAGAAGCCGCTCGCTTCTTTCTTATCGGTGGACACTGTGCCTGCCGTCTTATTTTGCAGTTCCTTTACCGTCATAGATTGAACGCCATCTATCGTCATTTCGTAACCCACACTTATCTCTAAGTTTATGTACTGCCTTTTTATTATATAAAAATTGAGGTGCGCTGTGAACCCTTAGCCGTTCACCAGAATTAGGGAGGGCTCTCACTTTGAACAAGCTTGTGTCTCAAATGCTTCGGTGGAATCGTTCATCTCGAACATCGTCCAATGGTTCCGCATGAAATTCCATCGTGATTCTGGCTTCTTTCCGAGGCGAAGATAACCTTAAATGAACAAGATACGCGGTTTGCACAATTCCCGCATGATCGCTGTATGACTCTTCATAGAGTGAATAGCTCAGGTCGACAGGATTGTACTGCATGGTTACGATTCCCCGCGAACCCGTCCATACCACCCTGCCGGCCTCAAATTCCGGTTTACACCTGCTGATCAACGCCTCAGTAACGATTCCCGGGCGGGCCCACTGCACTGTGTCTTCGATTCGCAGCAGCGGCTTCCCGCTGAATGAAGCCACCTTGCTCCACTCGAAGCTGCGAGTGAATGATTGCAGTGATTCATCCGCATAAGCATTAGACAGATCCAGCAGCAACAAAGCGGTTTTCTCGTCCTCATCCAGCCTCATCACGTTCGCGCGAAAGCGGCTCCCTTCCTGCTGCTCCATGCCGTTGATCAGCGGCACCGAATGTCCTCTAGATGCATTGTTCAAAATCTCGTAACGCGCTTCTCCGAAATAAGCCTTCGTATACATTCCCGCCCCAAGATCAGCCAGCACATTTTCGCCATTCACGTGCAGGATGAAATGACCGACATCATTATGGTTATGCGGCTCGCCGTTATGACCGCCTTTGGCGGAGAAGGCCAGTACAGCTCCGCGCTCCTGCTTTTTAGCTGTCAGCCACTGCAAATCCGGCAAATAATAAACCTGATTCTCCTGTTGCCGCTTCGCGCTCTCGTCTGGACCCCCTTGCCTAGGGGAAGACCATAGCAGATTTCGCGTGATATGCGCCCACCTGTAGCAGTGATCCTCATGCAGCGAGGGCGGCCGCAGCAGCGATAACGAGGCACCGCATCTGTCGGTTAGCCTGGACAGCATACCGGAATGCAAAACGACGCTCTCTGCCGCATCGGAATAATTCACATACGTATTTTCGCTAAGATGAATCGTTTGTGGAAAGGATGCAATTCTCCTCACTTTGTCCGAGGTCAGCAGATCCAACCTTCCCTCCGTAAAGTCTGCGAGCATCTCTGCGAAATAAACGTAGTAACCGAAGCCGTAAGTCCAATATGTAATTCCCTCGGCACAGCCTCCGTCCTCGCCATACCCTCGCAGAAAGCATTCCAATGCACTTATAACACGCTCGATCAGCGCAGACAGCGGTTCCGGTTCATGAATCAGCAGCAAGGCCGTCATGCCAGCAGATCCGGCGCATACCGCCGACCAGTTATGATCCGCTGATTCCCAGTGATAACGGGTGCTGCGGGACAGCAGCGGTTCGAGTACTCGGCTGCGGGCTTCTCTGCGCATCTGCCGGACAAGTCCCGGGTGCAGCACATCTTCCAGCCATACGGAGATTTCAGCCATGGCATGCGCAGTCTCTGCGGCGAATAAATCGATTTCTTGACGAGGCTGTGCTCCATCGCCTTCGTAAGCAAGATGGGCAGGCAGACACCAGGAATATTCGTTGCAAATTTCCCACATCACTTCCTGAAGGGTGGAGATCACTTCGGGTCGCGGGTCGTTCAACGCTGCACAAGCGCATACCGCCAATCTCTTGCGTCTGTCAAAGTATGATGTTTCATATGCAAGCCGATCTCCATGGTCCTCAAATTGTACAAAATCCCGAAAGCTCAATTGAGGAATCGCCTCTTGAACGATATTCCCCAATTCCTGATCCATCTCTTGCCACAAGCCTGCAAGCAGCGGATTTTGCCTGCTTCTTCGGATCATATCTCTAATTCTCTCAGCGTTATGCCATGTTGTCTCCTGGCCTGCAAGAACAGCCGTATGTATATCACGAAACGTGTACAATCCCTTCCCCTCCCCATCTTTGCCGTCCTCTTTCCCAGACAGCTAAGAAGTTGAATTCAATCCGTTTCTATGTATCCATTATACCTGTTATGAAGTGAATTTCCTGAACGTAAATTCCGACAATAACAGACACGTTTAGGCCATTTCGTCTGAGTCCTCATACTCTAAAATTTCCAAATTTAGTGAGAAGGCCTTATTGAGCCAGCTTCTGTCTTCTACTAAACTGATCAGTAATGTTTACATATTCGGGGAGGATACGACATGAAGAAAAAAGCAGTGATGTTCATTTCTGCGGCGGCGATGTCCGTAGGCTTAATCGCGGGCGCAACCGCGGCTCCAGTATTAGAGGATATTAAAGCTCAGCTGAACTGGTCGACCCAATTTAAAGTAGATGGTAAAGCATGGACGCCTGAGGATGCTGAGGGTAATAAGCTGGCTCCAATTGTCTATGACCACACGACCTATTTACCGGTTCGTGCGGTTTCAGAAGCATTGGATACTGCCGTAAAATGGGATCCGGAAACACAAACGGTCATTCTTGGGGAAGATACGAAACAAGTTCAGATTATGAACGAAAAATATAAACTAAACAACACGAGCGTCATGGCGACTAAGGATAAGCAGTATACCGTTCAAGACGGAACGGACTACGCATCGGGATTTGTTATTGAAAATATCGATTCTGTTCGAAAATCGGTCACCCTCCAGCCCAGTGGCCAATACCAAAAGGTAAACTTGACGATTTATTCACTGGATCAGCCGGAAAAGGAAGTCGATGTGAAAATCATCGATGATCAAGATGCGGTACTCAAGCATGTGAAGCTGAATTCAAGTGAACCATCCGCCACGTTCGAACTGGAAATCGGGGGAGCTCAAGAAATTACGGTTGAAGCGCATAGCTCGTTAACCGCCGAAGAACGAATTTTTGTGGCGGGATATTATCATTAATTTAGAAAAAGCCGGAAGAGCGGAACGATCCGCTGTCCGGCTTTTTCATCACGAAGCGTGATGGCGAAGCTTCGATCATCACTCCACTCCATCCGTAAAATGCTTGCTGTAGTTCTTATCTCCTTTGTGCTGTAAATCCTCAACCGTATATTCCAACGTTTGGAGCATCTGATTTCGAATATCTTGAATCGTCTGGTAGAACAGCTGCTCTTGCTCCCCTACCGGACTGGATCCGGATAAAGCCAGAGCGGCCGTAAACCGTCGGTGATGATTCTCAAAATCCTCCAGCGCCTTGAATACATGTTTCGCGTACATAATAATATCTTGATTTTTGTCCGGGATTTGTTCCGCCAACTGTTCGAGCCTAGTTTTCATGACTGATTCCTCCTCGTTAAACGAAGCCTGTTCATTCCGGCTCATCGTTCATAGTATACAAAACATCACAGGGCAGGCAGACGGCACATCCCCCGTCCTCAGTGAACCGAGCCATGACGTTATACGATCACGTCGTAGCCCTGCTCCTCAATCGCTTCCTTCAGCTGATCCAAGCTCAGCTTGTTATCATCGAACGAGACGTCGACCGTACCCGCCTCCAAATTCACAGTTCCTTGTGCTCCAATTTCCTTCAAAGCGCCTTCTACAGCCTTTACGCAATGTCCGCAGGACATGCCTTGCACCTTCAATGTTGTTTGTGTCATAGATCATCTCTCCTTATATGTTTATTATTTGAGTAATTTGTTCACGGTAATCAAAAGCTCGTCGATCACTTCGTGGTCACCCTCTTGAATCCGCTCGACAACGCAGGACTTCATATGGCCTTCCAGCAGCAGTCGGCCTACACTGTTCAGTGCGGATTGAATGGCTGCAATTTGATTCAAGACATCATCACAGTACGTATCCTTTTCAATAAGCCCCTTTACGCCTCGGATTTGACCTTCAATTCGATTCAGCCTTGTGATTAAATTGCTCTTCAGCTTATCGGAATGATGGCTTTTCCTCTCCGATTCATGGTGCTCACAATGATCCTCCTGTACTTGTTCTTTTGCCATAGCGGGATCTCCTCCTAACCACTGTACTTAGAATCATCATACTAAACCCCCGGGGGGTAAATCAAACGTTTACCCGCTGCAGCCGCAGCGCATTAATAACAACGGATACGGAGCTTAGTGCCATGGCGGCTCCTGCCAGCCAAGGCGCCAGCATGCCCGCAGCGGCGATAGGAATACCAATCGTATTGTAGGCGAGCGCCCAGAACAGATTTTGCTTAATGTTAGCCATCGTGCGCCGGCTCATCTCCATCGCTTGCGGGATGCTGTTCAAATCCCCGCGCATCAGTGTAACAGCGGCCGTCTCCATCGCCACATCGGTCCCTGTTCCCATGGCCATTCCGATATCGGCTGTAGCAAGTGCAGGCGCATCGTTAATGCCGTCGCCGACCATCGCAACCTTCCGTCCCTGCTGCTGAAGCTTCTTCACTTCTTCTGCTTTGCCTTCCGGCAGCACCTCGGCCAGCACTTCCTCTATTCCGGCCTGATGCGCTATTGCCTTGGCTGTTCTTTCATTATCCCCCGTCATCATAATGACACGCAGCCCCATGCGGCGCAGACGTTCAACGGCTTCCTTCGAGGTATCCTTAATGGTATCGGCCACAGCGACCATCCCGGCATATGAGCCGTCTACCGCCGCCAGCATGACCGTCTTGCCCTGCTCCTCCAGCTTCTCCATCCGGGAAAGAGCCTGCTGCATCTTGATGCTGTGCTTTGAAAGAAGCTTTCGAGTACCAACGAGTATGCGGCGTCCTGCAACCGTGGCCTCGATTCCATAACCGGGGATCGCGGCGAACTGCTCGGGTTCAGAAGGCTCCGCCCCTTCATCCTTAGCACCCTGCACGATAGCTTCCGCCAGCGGATGCTCGGACAGCCTCTCCGCCGAAGCGACGAGCTGCAGCAGCTCGCGCTCCGCCATCGCATCTGAGACGACATTGGTCAGCACCGGCTTGCCGTAGGTTACGGTACCGGTTTTATCCAGCACGATGGTGTCCAGTTTATGGACCGTCTCCAAATATTCTCCGCCCTTAAACAGAATTCCCATCTCTGCGGCACGGCCCGAACCGGCCATGATCGAGGTCGGTGTCGCAAGGCCGAGTGCACAAGGACATGCGATGACAAGGACGGCAATCGCTTTTTCCAAGGAAGCCGCGAAGTCTCCCGGTTCCAGCCATACAAACCAACCGATGAAGGTGATCAGCGCGATCCCGACAACGATCGGTACGAAAATGCCGGAGATGCGGTCCGCTACTCGCTGAATCGGAGCTTTCGAGCCCTGTGCTTCTTCTACAACCCGAATGATTTGGGCTAGGGCGGTATCTTTCCCTACTTTCGACGCTTCCACCTTCAAGGAACCGTTCTTATTTACCGTGGCTCCGATGACGGTGTCGCCTGCCCGCTTCTCCATCGGCATGCTTTCACCGGTTAACATCGATTCATCCACGGAAGAGCTTCCTTCCAGCACGACCCCGTCGACGGGGATTTTTTCGCCTGGTTTTACGATGACGACATCTCCCGTGACCACTTCTTCGACAGGAATGGTCACTTCCTGTCCATCCCTTATAATGACGGCCGTTTTGGCCTGCAGTCCCATGAGCGTCTTGATCGCTTCTGAAGTCCTGCCTTTGGCCAAGGCTTCGAACAGCTTGCCCAGAATGATCAAAGTGATGAGCACCGCACTCGTTTCAAAATACAGCTCCGGCATATGATGCGTATCTTTCATCGCCCATTCCAGCGTTAGAAATACACTGTAAAAGTATGCCGCAGAGGTTCCAAGTGAAACCAGCACATCCATATTGGCACTGCCACTGCGCAGCGCTTTGTAAGCAGCGATATAAAAGTGCCTGCCGATCCAAAACTGTACCGGTGTCGCCAGCAGCCACTGGAACCACGGATTCATGAACAGCTCCGGCACCCAGATAAACGATGTCCAGGAGAAGTGCCCCGCCATTGCCCAGAGCAGCGGAAGCGACAGCGCCGCCGAAATAAAAAACTTCAACCTCTGCTTTCGAATTTCAGCCACCCTATAGTCTTCCTGCTGCTCTTCCGTCTTCGGCCGGCCCTCATATCCCAATGTCTGGATTTTGCGCAGCAGGTCTTCGATCTGAATTTGGGCAGGATCATACTCGACGTGCGCGCTCTCCATCGCGAAGTTTACCGTTGCCCGGCTTACGCCCTCGAGCTTGTTCAAGCCTTTCTCAATTCGATTCGCGCAAGCCGCACAGGTCATTCCTTGAATAGCCAGCTCGGTCTTCTGCTTGACAACACCGTATCCCAAATCGGCTACCTTCTGCTCGAGGTCCTCCGTCCGCACCTTATCCGGATGATAAGTTACGGAAGCCTGTTCCGTCGCAAAATTGACATTCGCACCGGCGACACCATCCATTCGGCTTAAGCCTTTCTCAATTCGGTTCGCACAAGCCGCACAAGTCATCCCGCTGATTTGCAGCTTCAGCTGTTTCTCTTCCATAATATATACACCCCTATATCGAAACATTTCAACACAATTAACAACTGGAATAATCATAATATACTATACCCCCTTAGGGTATGTAAAGGGGTGATTTCATATTTTTATTATTTTATTTAAAAAAAGCACAAAAATCCAAGCTATTGACACCTCTTCCGCCAACGTTTTGATTGATTTTTCATTCTACAAAACATATGATTTGGTCAGTTGTTAGAGAAAGACTATCCATAAAGTATAGAGGTGATTCCGATGTCTATGCGCTGGCTGAAATGGATCTCGATTTTGCTGCCGCCTGTATTAATTGGTACGTTTGAATTCATACGTCACGAATTTTTGCTGGACGTCCTTTCTATGGAGACCGGCAATTACTATATTACCGCACTCAGTTTTATTCTATCCTTCGTCTTTTCCACTTGGATGTTTCGCAGAATCGGAAAAATGCAGCAGGCACTCATAAAGCAGCAGTCCAAGCATGCTGTATATGAAGAACGAGAGAGGCTAGCAAGAGAGCTCCATGACGGCATGGCACAAACCCTATTCTTTCTTAAAGTCAGTCTGAAGCAGGGCAACCTGAAGGATGCTGAAGCCGCCGTTTCGGAGATCGACAACGGACTAAGGCAGTCTATCTTTAATTTGAGAACAGCTACTGACAGCCATACGACGATCCATGAGCGAATATCCAGCTGGCTTAAGGAATGGCGCACTTTTACCGGGATTGAAGTTCACGAACAAATCGACATACCGCCATCGTATTTTCATACGTCTGAAGAGGTCCATCTTTTCGGCATTATCCAGGAAGCGTTCACTAATATTCGAAAGCACTCCCGAGCCGATCAAGCGAGCATTGCTTTTAGGCATCACGATTCAGATTGGCAGCTGATCATTAAGGACAACGGATGCGGCATGAGCGGCACTACAGAAACGGACGCCAGCCATACGAACAACTACGGCCTGACCCTCATGCAAAAACGCGCACACAGCCTTGGTGCTGTCTTAGAAATTCAGCAGCCTACCAGCGGAGGCACGGAAATCATCATATGCGGAGAAAGGAGACTCGCATGAATAAATACCGGGTACTCATTGTCGATGATCATACACTAGCTCGCAGAGCAATTCGCAGCATACTCGAAGCAGACGACACCTTTATCATTGTCGGAGAAGCGACCGGAGGACTTGAAGCTATTGAAATGTGCCATTCGTTAACACCTGATCTGGTATTAATGGATATTCATATGAAGGATATGAGCGGTTTAGAGGCAACCCGACAAATTCGAAACGCTTTCCCCATGATCAAAATCGTCATGCTGACAGTTTCCGATGCTGCCGCGGATTTATTCACCGCACTTCAATTTGGCGCCCAAGGCTACCTGCTCAAAAATATGGATCCCGAAGTGTGGACTTCTTACTTACGCTCCCTCATGAACGAGGAGCCCGATGCCTCCCGTAAAATAGCCGATCGGCTGCTGAATCAGTTTCAATCGATGTCGGAACATCCTCACTTACAGGACCTTCCCCTAACGGATAGAGAAAAACAGATTATCTCCTGCGTCGCAGGCGGAGCAACGAATCGGGAAGTGGCGGCACAGCTTCACATTGCCGAAAATACGGTCAAAAATCATATTAAAAACATTTTAGAAAAATTAAATTTAGACAACCGGGTGCAGCTCACCGCCTTCGCCGTTAAAAACGGCCTGTCACAGTTTGTTCAATCCGAAGAAGACAAATAGCCCGATTGAGTCATTATGAAACTCACAATCTTAGACTATACTTCTAATAGAATGAAAGTTGGCAGCATGGATTGATAAAAAGGAGTGTGGGACAAGCTGATGAACAAATGGTTTGGCTGCGCCTTAGCGGTGCTGCTCATGTTCATGATGACATCACACCAGGCGGCTGCCCACGCATCGCTCATCCAAGCGAAGCCCTCGCAAGGAGAACGGCTCGATCAAGCGCCGACCGAGATCAAGCTCATCTTCAATGAACGGCTTGAAAAGGCGTTGTTCTCCGTCACCGTCTTGGATCCTGAGGGCCGAAAAGTCACAAATCAAGATGCTGAAATGAGTCAGGACCAGCGAGAACTAAGTCTTCAGCTCCCTGAGCTGGAGCATGGCGTCTACACGGTTAGCTACCAGATCATGTCCGCAGACGGTCATCCGGTGCAAGGATCTTATGTGTTTGCCGTAGGAGAAGAGACACCGGCATCAGATCTAGGGAGCAAACTAGGTGCACAGCCCTCTCAAACAGGCAGCACCGACGTACTGCTGTACTTTGCCCGATGGCTTTATTTTGCGTTATTTTTGCTGTTGATCGGCTGGGTCATATGGCGAGGATTGGCTCCTGCGAGCCAGCAATGGTTCGGCAGACCGCCATTTGCTCTGCAAGCCTTATTTCTAGCATCTCTGCTGCTGCTGATCGTGATGCAGCTGATAGATTTGATGAACGGCTGGGATCAGGCGCAAATCAGCGCCATGGCTCAAACATCAGCAGGATGGTCTTGGTTGATCCAACTGCTTCTTTCCCTCATCGGCTTTCTTGTGCTTGGACGATCTAGATGGCTGGATGGATTATGGGCAGCTTCGATGATCATCGCAAAGAGCTTATATGGTCATGCAATGGCCATCGAACCTGTATACTTCACCCTTCCCTTGAATTGGATCCATCTGGCAGGCGCTGCTGTTTGGTCAGGGGGACTGCTGCTGATCGTGATGAATTGGAGACGAGCTAAGGAGGAAATGATCTCTTTTCTCCCCCGCTTTTCGGGCTGGGCACTCACCAGTATGATTGTGCTCACCTTGAGCGGGATCGGCTCTACCCTGCTGTATGTTCAAAGGCTGGAATATTTGCTGAAGACCGATTGGGGCAAATTGCTGCTGCTAAAGATCGGACTCGCAGCCGCCGTGGTCATCGTAGCCGGGATGCTTCGCTTCTTCATGCGGCGGGGTGCTCCTGCGAAATCCATCGGTCCTTTGCTCAAGGTCGATTTCGCTCTGGCTCTTATGATCGCCTGCATCGTCGGTATATTCACCTACCTTAATCCGATACCGCCCAATTCCCCGCTGTACTGGCATGAAATGGGTGAGGTCGTGCATACAACGGTGACCATATCGCCGAGCGAGCCGGGAGACAATCGGTTTGCTCTCCAAGTGTGGCTGACAGATGAAGAGCGATCGGTGAAGAACGCCCAGCTGCGTCTGCGCAGTCTGGAGCAGGAAGACTTCGCGCCGATCGATGTGCCGCTGCAGCTTAGGCCTGACGCTGAATTACCTCCGGATGCAGAGGGGTATCGTTTTTTCCAATATGAGAGCAGCGGTCCTTATTTGCCCTTTGCAGGCAAATGGGAAGTCGAAGTCCGAGTCATGGATTCATTAGACAATGAGCATGTGTATAAAACCGAAATGGAAATTTATTAAACTGCCATATCTTAAAAGAGAAAGGATGTTCACCGAATGATGAAAAAAAGTGTGGTATATACGGCTGTTTTCTTCATCATGATGCTTTTCGCATCGACCGCAAGCGCTCATGTCGTCGTATACCCGAAAGAGACGGTGCAGGGAACCTATGAGAAGTTTACCGTTCGCGTACCTAGTGAAGAAGAGGCCTCCCCTACGATAAAGGTTGAGATTGCCATACCAGCCGAAGTGAATATTACTCGCTTCGAGCCGAAGTCCGGCTGGAGCTATGAGATTACTAGAGATGATACGGATAAAATCACAAGTGTCGTATGGACCGCAGAAGAACAAGGCCTAAGCTATACCGAATTCGCCGACTTTAATATGCAGGGCAAGGTCGATGAAGAAGCGCAGGAAATCGTATGGAAAGCATACCAAACCTACGAGAACGGCACGACTGTTGAATGGATCGGCGCACCGGATGCAGACAAGCCCGCATCGGTCACGGCAGTCACACCAGGATCGCCGGAGTCCGACGGTCACGGTCATGGCCAAACAGCAGCCGATTCGGAGGATGAAAATGGCGAATCATCGAACGATCTGCCGTTATATGTGTCCATCGGCTCGGCTATCGTCAGCGTGGCCGCATTGATCATCGCTTTTACTCGGAAAAAGGCATAAGCGGCCGCAGACAACTTTTAACGCAGGCCCAAGCATACTAAAGGGGAGTGAGTACACAGGTACCCACTCCCCTATTCACGAGAACAACTATCTTTCCCCACTATTTTCGCCTCTCACTTCCGGTAAAGAGGATAGTCTACGGTGATCGGCACTTCAATCAGGACAAGACGAAGGCCTGCATCTTCATGAGCCTGGAAACGAACCTCCGCTTCCTCGTAAGCATTCAGCAGTATAAAATCCTTCACATGAAACTTCGCTTCTTTCCCACCGCTGCTTACGACTCCCCCTCCGCGTACCGCCAGCACCGCAAGAGCGCGATCTTTCGGAATCGTCTGCATATACGGCGTTCCCGCAGCGACCTCTACATCCCACATGCGCGCATCCGCCGTAATTGTAATCGGCGAGCCTTCCCCGAGCACCGTTTTCATCGAAAATCCCTTATTGCTGCGGGTCGGAAAAGACGCCTCCTCGTACGCAGCATACGCAGGATGTAATTTCATCGATTCCTTCAGGTAAGGCTCGAACCAAATTTGGAATCCTTCCATCCGAGGTCCGATCATATTCTCCTCGTGGGATACACCTGAGCCTGTCTGCATGACCTGCGCCCCGCCCGCCCCAACTGTGCTGTGCGTGCCAAGCGTGTCCTTATGCTCTGCCTTCCCATGAATGACATATGTCATAATTTCAAAGCCGGAATGGGGATGCAGCGGAATATGTCCTCGCTCCTCGGCATGAAACCAAGACCAATAAAAAAGGGGGCCTACTCTTTTCACGACACTTCGCTCATGAGGGAAAGCGACTGGTTTTTGTTCTTGAATCGCTCCCCCGTCAAATGCGCCAACCCCCTGCAAATGGGGCGGATAAATAAGCAGCTGCATACAATACTTCCTCCTTTGCGAAGGCCTCATCCCATTCCGTGCCCAAAGCTATACGGACCGAATGAGCGGCCTCTTCCTAAATATCTTAAATTTAAGAGTTGTTCCAAAAAAAATTAGCTGTTTTCTGCGTGCAGGCCCAGCTTTTTAATGAGCTCAATAGCCGTCTTCTTTTCTTCCTCATTCAAGCCCTTCATCACCTGCTGCATCATCTGTGCATGCTGAGGGAAAATACGATCGAGCAGAGCGGTGCCTTCCTCGGTCATTTCCGCAAAGGTCACTCGGCGGTCATTCGGACACGGAACTCGCTTTAAGTAGCCCTTTTCCTCCAGCTTATCGATGTTATATGTGATGCTCCCGCTCGTCACCAATATTTTTCCGCCGATCTGCTGCAGCGGAATGCGTCCCTTATGATACAGCAGCTCCAGTACCGCAAATTCGGTTTGCGACAGGCGATGCTGCTTGATGCTTTTGGCCGAATGGTCCATGATCACCTTATACGCCTTGGACAATACGACGAACAGCTTGAGCGACAATTCCCGATCTTCAGAGCCATGAACCGAATCCATCCCCACACCCCCCAAATTCATTACTTAAAATTTTGATATCTTTAATTTAAAATTAATATATCGTGTCCCTCCATGTTTGTCAACTACAAACCAACAGCTCAGATCATGCCATAATTTAAAATTATCTTGTCCTTTTGCTTCAATATAACGGGCAATCTGCTCCTTCGTAAACGTCTTTTGCGTACCTGTTAACCTGCGAGCCTCTGGATAGTACAGCATACTTGAATACAGATCTGTATCCGCTAAACTCAGCGGACGCAAATAAACACGCGCTCCCTTAAGAAATTGAATCACTTTCACCTGTTCACTCATGATGAAATATCCTCTCCGTTCAAAAGTTAAATGGCCCTACATGTCCTCCCAATAAATCGGCAGCCTGACATAAAAGGTTGAGCCTTTCGATAATGTGCTTTTTACTCCTACCTCCCCGCCGTGCCTAGTGGCAATTTCTTTCACAATAGCTAGGCCGAGACCGCTGCCTCCTACGGAAGTATTTCTTGTCTTGTCGCTTTTATAAAATCGGTCGAAAATTTTAGGCGCATCTTCCGGATCAATCCCCGGACCGTTATCCTCTACCGGAATTAACAGCATCCCTTCGGATCCGAACGGATCGGTAACCATTCGAAAAACGAGCCGGATGACCCCATCCGCTGAATCATTGTACTGTATCCCGTTATGTATCAGATTAGTGAACAGCTGATCCATCTTGTGAAGGTCTACCCTCACATATGCTTTATCTGTAAGTGAATTCGCCAGATCAAGCGGCCTTTGCACTTCGTAGCGCTTGCCGGCTCCTGTAACCTCCAGCTCGTATCGGTCCGAAAAATAGTCGATAAATTGCGATGCTGGCATCGAAATAAAATCAAAGGCGATTTGTCCCGCTTCCAGCTTGCTGAGCTCAAACAAATCTTTGATCAAGCGGTTCAATCCTTGAACCCGCGTCAAAATCACATTCAAATATTTCCGCTGCTGCTGCAGCTCCTCCACCATTCCCGCTGCCAAAGCTTCAACGTAGCCTTGGATTAACGTGATCGGTGTTTTCAAATCATGAGATACATCGCTCAGCAGCTGCCTTCTCGCATGCTCCATTTTGTTTAAATCCGCCGTACGCATCGCGACCTTTTGTTCTAATTCCACATTCAGCTGCTGCAGACGTTCGGTCATGACTTCCACATGGCGAAACGCTTTGGAAAATCTTCTCGCCAATATAAACGATTGACTGAATACACCAATCAGCAGGCCAAAGGAAGCAAAGTCCCCCTTGAATATCCATTCGTTATAATACAAGATGTCAATGATGACGGTAAACCCGTAGCATAATGCGCCGATGGCGATCATTGGCGCATCCTCTCGCTTTCGAACCACTGCCTTGAAGCTCACCGTGAACAAATAAACAGCCGTGATTACGGTAATCCATTGATATAACCAATTCATACGGCTCAGCTCGTAGGTTGGCGTTAGGATGGTCAACATACCAAACAGCAGTCCCAGTCCTTGACTGACACGAAGTGCTTTCTTTGACATGTCTTGCGGAAACAAATGATAAATAAATCCAGCGGCGATCGGCAAAGCCAAATAAAAGGTCTCATATTCCAACTTCAAGGTGAACGTCCAATCCATCTGCGGAAACAGCTGGAGCAAATAGCTCTGGCTGACAATGAGGGTTCTCATCGCCTGCAGCAAGCAAAACAGTCCAAAGTATAGGACCGACTTCTCCTGGCGTCTGTAAGCAAATAGACTCAAATGATAGAGTCCCATAATGAATAAACAGCCGAATAAGAACAAATCGATAGCCAGCCCCATCTTCTCATTCGTTGCAATTTGGCGGTCCGTACCGAGCTCTAAGGGCAGCCAGATGCCTCCTCGGACATGATCAAATTCGATACCTGCACGATGATGTCTATCGTTCCGGAAGTCGTCGTAAAATAGGCGACCTGCGGCAAATAGTGAGGAATCGCTTCGGAGGCATGACTTCCCACAGAACCGCTTGCAGCGAGCAGCTCGCCGTTCATCCAAAGCTTGTAAGCCGTGGCGATACGCGGGATTTTTAATGCGAGAATTTGATCCTGCTCGTCCAGCTTTACAACCAAACGATATGTACCATAGCCTCTTCCCTCGTTTTGGGTTTCCGATACATACGCATTCCATGAATTAGGAACCTCAATCGTGCTATGAATCGGCCAACCACGCTCATCTGCCTCGAATTGATCTGGTCCAATAAGTCGATCCCGATAAAACTCCCATTCACCGTTCAAAGGGAGGATCCCGTCCTTGTCAAACTTCCAGCCGGTCACATCCAGCACTCCGTCTTTGGCTTGCGGATGCTCATCGTTCGGTCTGGTGGTCGACACGAGGACGATGCCGATCGTGATGATTAAGAAAAAAAGGAAAATCCCAATTTTTTTCACAGCTTTTACCCATCCTATTCCTCTGCTCAAAAGTCTGGAGTCCCTTTCCATTATAATCGGATGGGCTGTAAATTACAGGTAAAATCATTCAATTTCGCTGCTCAAAGTAAGAACTCCCCATATATATCGCGATATCGCGTATCTAAAAAATATGTTCGGCTATTCCATATCAAAGTCACAAGCATACAGACCACTTTTCATTTCTAACTTGTAAAAAGAATTTGGAAACCCTTTCACCTAATCCGGTATTTCCCACTTCCCGAGGGTCATCGAATAGGCAGCTTTCATTTTCATCACCATATGAAAAGAGCCTGCCGCGGTCAGCCGCAGCAGGCTCTTTTCCAATCATGAAATATGAGTAAGGCCGTCCCTAGAACGAATCAGCCTAAAATCTGTTCAATACGCTCCAAGACGTCGTCTGACAGCTGAATACCGGATGCCTTCACGTTCTCTGTGACCTGTTCAGGCCGACTCGCACCGACTAATGCACTCGCGACATTAGGCTGACGCAAAATCCAGGCAAGCGCCAACTGACCTACGGTAATGTCTAGTTCCTTCGCGATGCCGACAAGCTGATTAACCTTGTCGATTTTCTCTTCCGTAATACCGTTTCGCATCCATTCCAGCTTCGCCGCACGGCTGTCTTCCGGCAGCTTATCGGCGGATACATACTTGCCTGTCAGCAAGCCTTGCGCCAGCGGAGAAAATACGACCTGGCCAATCCCTTTCTTTTCTCCTAAAGGAATGATTTCCTTCTCAATATAACGCTGGAACATATTGTAGATCGGTTGGTTGACTACAATGCGATCCAGCAAATATTTATCTGCTGTGCCGAGCGCCTCTTCCATCTGAGCCGCAGTCCATTCACTGACGCCGACATAGAGCACTTTGCCTTGACGCACCAGATCATCGAGTGCGCGCAGCGTCTCGTCCACAGGCGTCTCTGGATCATAACGATGGCAGTAAAAAATATCGACATAGTCATGGCCAAGTCTCTTCAAGCTGGCATGCGCCTGCTCCATGACGTGCTTGCGGGACAAACCACGGTCATTCGGCCCTTCGCCCATCGGCCAGAACGCCTTCGTAGCCAGTACGTACGATTCCCTCGGGTACGCCTTCAGCGTTTCCCCGACCAAGATTTCCGCCGCACCCTTTTCATACACATTCGCGGTATCAAAGAAATTCACTCCAGCCTCATAGGCAGTATGTATGGACTTCACCGCGTTTTCCTTCTCCACGTATCCTCCGTAGGTTAACCAGCTGCCCAAGCTAATCTCGCTTACCTTCAGACCGGTACGGCCCAATTTACGGTACTGCATTGATTCATCCTCCTTTGTGGAATACGTTTACAATTCCTATTGTAATGAAATACTGTGCAAAAGAAAAGCACAGTATTATTTCACGTTTACCAAGCGTATGCTTGCGGTGCTTCTCCGCCCGGTCCCGGGAAAATTTCATCGAGCTTCTTGAGCACTTCTTCACTCAGCTCGATTTCCACTGCACGCAGCGAGCCTTCTAATTGGCTGACGGTACGCGGTCCAATAATCGGCGCAGTCATGGCCGGATGCTGCAGCGTCCAAGCTAAAGCCACATTCGCCTCGCTCTCGCCGAGCTCCTGACACAGCTTGCTGAACGCTTCGAGCTGCGCACGGTGAGCATTAATCCATTCCTGCGTGCTTTCGGTGCGAGAGCCTGACACCGGAGGCTTCAGCGCATTGCCGCCAAGCAGGCCGCCGCTGAGCGGACTCCACGCCACAACGCCGATGCCGTGCTCTTCCGCTGCAGGAAGCACTTCCAGCTCAGGCATTCTGCACAGCAAATTGTAGCGGTGCTGTTCAGACACGAGCCCCAGCATGCCGCGGTTCTTCGCTTCATACTGCGCTTTCACTAAATCCCGGGCAGCAAAATTGCTGGAACCCGCGTAGCCGATCTTCCCTTGAATCATGGCAATGCGGTACGCTTCCCACAGCTCATCCCAAGATACATTTCGATCCACATGATGCATCTGGTACAGCTCAATATGATCGGTCTGCAGGCGGCGCAGCGAGCCTTCCAAATGTCTGCGCAGCTTGTATCCAGACAAGCCTTCTTTCGTGTTCGGTCCATCCGTCTGATCGTTCATATCGCCGTAAAACTTCGTAGCCAGCACGACTTTTTCCCTGCGTCCGCCGCCTTGGCTGAACCACTTGCCGATAATCTCCTCGGTTCTGCCGGCATTCTCTCCCCAGCCATATATGTTAGCGGTATCAAAAAAGTTAATTCCCGCATCGAGTGCGGCGTCCATCATACGGAACGCCTCCTGCTCCTCGGTATTCACGCCGAAATTCATCGTACCCAAGCATAGCTTGCTTACCTTCATGCCGCTGCGGCCTAAGCTTGCATATTTCATGGATCGATTCCTCCTTCATTTTTCGAATTCGCTTACATCCTTACTTTTCCATCATAACCCTACCCTTCCGCGAATAAAAGACCAACCTTTGGGTCACATGCCTTTTTTGATATATCTTATAGCGCTAATCCGCTGTATATCGAAAAAAAAATCTTGAACAAACGGAATCATGCGAATACACTATTAATTAGTCGACTAAATATAAAGGAGGGTTTTCCGTATGGACATTCAGTCGCAGCCTCTAACCCGCATGCTGTCGCATATCGTGAAGCTGCACCATTACAGCGTTCATCTCATGATGGAGCACGGCGAAGTCTATCCTGGACAGCCCCCGCTGCTGCTGCGTCTTGCCAGACAGGAAGGGCTGAGCCAGAACGAACTTGCTCAGCAGCTCCGAATTAAGCCAGCCACCTTGACGGTCGCCCTGAAGCGGCTGGAGAAGCACGGTGTTGTCCTGCGCAAGCCGGATGAGAAGGATCAGCGTATTTCCCGGGTTTATTTGACGGACAAAGGAAGGCAGATCAGCCAAGAGGTCCGAGAAGCGCTGCACCAGCTGGAGGAGGTCTGCTTTCAAGATTTTTCGGAGGAGGAGAAGCTGCAGCTCCGTCAATTTCTGAACCGAATTCACGACAATCTGAAAGATAACGAAAAAAAATATTCCGCTCCCGATTCGAGGTGAACCCCATGTGGAAGCTAACGAAATATTTGAAGCCTTACCTAGCCGCGACCTTGGCCGCCCCACTGCTGATGATGATCGAAGTCGCTATGGATCTGCTGCAGCCTAGGCTGATGGCCGACATCATTAATGAAGGCGTCATGAACCGTGACCTTGCTTACATTCAGCACAACGGGATATGGATGGTGATCGTCGCTTTCATCGGTCTGCTTGGCGGCGTCGGCTGTACCATCTACTCCAGCATCGCTTCACAGAAATTCGGAGCTGATCTCCGTGAAGATTTATTCCGCCACATTCAGACCTTTTCCTTTCGCAATCTGGATCAGGTCAAAACCGGCTCTTTGATCACGCGATTAACGAACGACATCGTACAGCTGCAGACGATCGTTCAGATGGCACTGCGCGTATTTGTCCGCTCCCCGCTATTGGTTGTCGGCAGCTTCATTATGGCCCTTACGATCAGCCTGCGTCTGACGATCATTATGGCCATTGTAATTCCTGTCCTGTTCATTACACTGCTCTGGATTATTCGTTTCGCTTTTCCGTACTTTTCCGTCGTACAAAAAAAGCTGGATCAGGTGAATACGGTGCTGCAGGAAAATTTAAGCGGTATTCGGGCGGTAAAGGCGTTCGTTCGTTCCAAGTTCGAAAGCCGCCGTTTTGATCGCGCCAACCACGACTATATGGAAACCGCTATCAAAGCTGGGCGAATCGTCGCCCTGAACCTTCCTGTGCTGTCCCTCATCTTGAACATCGGGATCGTTGCCGTCCTCTGGTATGGAGGCCACCAGGTATGGGAGACTTCGATCGCCGTCGGCGATCTGGTCGCTTTCATCAATTACATGACGCAGGTCTTGTTCTCGCTGATGATGATCGGTATGATGCTGATGTCAATTTCGCGGGCGAAGGTTTCTGCCGACCGTATTCAAGAGGTCATGGAGTTGCAATCGGAAATTCGCAATGCTCCGAACGCCCGTACAGATGTCATTCGCGAGGGTGAAGTCACGTTCCGGAATGTTTCCTTCGGTTATGGAACGAGCGAACAGGATATGGTGCTTAAAGATCTCAGCTTCACCGCCAAGCCTGGGCAGACACTCGCCATCTTGGGTGCGACCGGCGCAGGAAAGTCAAGCCTCGTGAATCTGATTCCGCGCTTGTATGAAGCAGCGGCCGGAACCATTCTCATCGACGGCGTAGAAATTCGAGACATCGATCTGCACCATTTGCGCAGCAAGGTAGGCATGGTGCTGCAGCAGGCGATCCTGTTCAGCGGCTCCATCCGTGACAATATTTGCTTCGGACGCCCTGATGCCAAAATGGAGGAAATCATCGAAGCGGCAAAAGCAGCACAGGCCCATGACTTCATCATGCAGATGCCGGATGGCTACGATACACAGCTCGGCCAGCGCGGGATCAACCTATCCGGCGGTCAGAAGCAGCGAATTTCGATTGCACGCGCCCTTCTGCTCAGGCCTTCCATTCTCATACTGGACGACAGCACAAGTGCTGTAGACTTAGGGACCGAATCCAGAATTCAAAAAGCGCTGAAAGAGATGATGCGGCACTGCACGAACATCATTATCGCGCAGCGAATTTCCTCCGTACTGGAGGCCGATCAAATTATCGTCATGGATGAGGGCCGCATCGTCTCCCGCGGCACACATGACGAGCTGATGCGAGAAAGTGCAGTATACCGCGACATTTATGAATCACAGCTTGGAAAGGAGGATGTCCTCTATGGCTGAAACCGCTCAGCACAAGCCTCAAGAAAGCAGACCGATGAGCCATCCCCCGGGCTTTGGACGAGGTCCGATGCATATGGGGCCGAAAGTGCAGGCCAAGGATACGCTCGGCACGTTGAAACGAATATGGCATTACATGGGGGGCCAAGCGAAAGGGTTAATTGTCGTCTTTGTCCTTACATTGGCCGTCACTGGTCTCACACTGGCCGGTCCTTATTTGTTAGGGCTGGCTATCGACGACTACGTCATTCCCGGGGATTCCAGCGGACTGCTCTGGATGTGCCTACTTCTGCTTGCGGTCTATGTCGGTTCATCTGCTGCACAGTGGATACAAACCTATGTGATGGTCGGGGTCTCCCAACGAACGGTAAAAGTCATGCGTGGGGATCTGTTTAACCAGCTCCAAAAGCTGCCTCTGCGTTTTTTTGACAGCAAGACACATGGCGAGCTAATGAGCCGCACGACGAATGATATGGAGAATGTTTCGAACTCGTTGAATCAGAGCGTCATTCAGCTCATGTCCAGCATTCTTACGCTCGTCGGGGCGCTTGCTCTCATGCTCAGCCTCGACCTGTGGCTTACACTGCTCAGCTTAGTAACCATTCCCATCGTGATCGGGATTACGAAGCAAATCGCGGTTCGCACGAGAAAGCACTTCAGTGGTCAACAGCAAAGCTTAGGCCAGCTGAACGGATACATCGAGGAAATGGTTACCGGACAAAAGGTCGTGCAAGTCTACCGCCGAGAAGAAATGGCCATGACCGAATTTCAAACGATCAATGACAAGCTCAAAGAAACAGGAATCAAATCGCAGATTTTCTCCGGCATGATGGGCCCTGTGATGAACTTCGTCAACAACTTGAGCTTTGCCCTTCTCGCCGCAGTCGGCGGTTGGATGGTCTTCAAGGATTTCACCTCGATCGGCGTTGTCGTCAGCTTCATGAACTATTCGAAGCAGTTCGGCCGGCCGATTAACGAGCTCGCCAACCAGTTCAACATGCTGCAATCGGCCGTTGCCGGTGCGGAACGGGTATTCGAGGTCATCGACACGCCATCGGAATTTGAAGCAGATGCCAGGGAAAGCGAGATTCGGCCAATCCGTGGTGATGTCTTGCTCGATCATGTCACGTTCAGCTACAAGCAGAACGTGCCGGTTCTGAAAAACGTATCGCTGCACGCGAAGCCGGGTGAAACGATCGCCCTCGTCGGTCCAACTGGCGCCGGCAAAACGACGATCGTCAATTTGCTCACCCGCTTTTACGATATCGATCGCGGTACGATTCTGATCGACGGGAAGCCGATCCAGTCTTGGGATAAGGAAGCGCTGCGCGGACAGCTGGGGATCGTGCTGCAGGACGCTTACCTGTTCTCCGCAACCGTCAGGGAGAATATTCGGTACGGTCGTCTTGACGCAACAGACGAGGAAGTAGTGGAAGTGGCACGCCTCGCGAACGCTGATGCCTTCATTCAGAAGCTTCCTCAGGGCTATGACACGATGCTGTCTGCAGAAGGCGGCAACCTAAGCCACGGCCAGCGGCAGCTCATTACGATTGCTCGCGCTATCTTAGCGAATCCGTCGATCCTCATTCTCGATGAAGCAACGAGCAGCATTGACACGAGGACAGAGATGCAAATACAAGAAGCGATGCATACGCTCATGGACGGGCGGACCAGCTTCGTCATTGCGCACCGCTTAAGCACGATTCGTAATGCCGATCAAATCCTCGTCACTCATGGCGGCGAAATTATTGAGCGCGGCAGCCATGATGAGCTTGTACAGCAGCAGGGCTTCTACTATGAGCTGTACACCAGCCAATTCAAACGGGTTGGCTAAGGACAATAACTCCTCATCGGACTCCATAGAATACGAATGAATACGTGAATAAAGGATGCATCACGCAAGGGGCTTTACCTCTTGGTGAGCATCCTTTTTTGTGTGTTCTTCTGGAATTGTGTTATCTTCTTTCGCTTCTATCGTATCCCATTAATGTAGTTTAATTGCTTCAGAGGACACCATTTAGAACAGATTAATCAAGCGTGGCGACAAAGTAGGAGGATGGTCATTCCAATGGACAGCTCCATGTGTTGAAGCTTTCAGAAATGATATTTATCAAGAGCATTTAAATACGGATCACTTAAAGACAAGTGAAATTGTAAACCTTATTTCAAGGAGAATAAACAACAAGGAAAATTAAAAAATATGTCGAATAATTAGAATTTAGTTAAAATAACATCGATACAATAGATACTCAACTCTGTGGCCAAAGACTCGGCAGAGAAGTCACAGAACGTCTTAGCCGCTGCTGAGGAACAGCTTGCCTCCATGGAAGAAATCACGTCCTCCTCCCAAGCATTAGCTGGTTTAGCGGACGATCTCCAGAACATCATTAAACAATTAAAAAATAAAAACAAATAAACCACTAATCCGAATTGAACGGCACCTCCGGCGGTTACACATATCTAACCGCCGGAGGTGCCGTTTTTTTGAGATGAGTGGTTTTAAACAAGCCAAAGCCGTGACAGCTCAAGCTTCGTAAGACACTATATCGCTATATTATGAGCATTACCGTTCCCGCCGTGATCACGATTCCGCCGACAATAGTGTGCCCGCGCGCCTTTTCCTTCAAAAAAATAAAGCTCAATATCATCGTCAGGACCACACTGAATTTATCGATGGGAGCCACGACGGACACCTTGCCGATGGCTATGGCCCCGAAATAGCATAACCAAGACAAGCCTGTCGCGATTCCTGACAGAATCAAATAGAGATAGCTCTTTTTTGTAATTCGCCGCATCTCCTTATGCGTACCTTGAAAAAGTACAATCACCCAAGCAAATATCACAATCACGATCGTTCTTAAAAAGGTAGCCACATTGGAATCAACATCTTCCATTCCGATCTTCGCTAGTATGGACGTTAATGCAGCAAAAAACGCAGCGATCATCGCATAAGCAATATAGATTTGGGAGCCCGAGAATCGCTTCTTCTGTTCATTTTTTCCAATTAAGATGAACGTTCCAACAGCAATGATGGCCCCTCCTGCCAAAACAAGCGGATCTGCCGGTTCATCTAATACGATGATGGAAAAAGCAATCGTCAGCACGATACTGGCTTTATCAATTGGGACGACCTTGGATACATCGCCAATGGCCAGTGCTTTAAAGAAAAACAACCATGAGCATCCCGTGGCGAGACCGGAGAATGCAATATACCACAGCGCGCTCGTTCGAATCTGCGATATCATATCCATCTGCCCAGTCACGACGACGATCATCCATGCCATAAGGAGCACGACGATCGTTCGGATCGCTGTGGCTAAGTTGGAATTCACATGTTCAATTCCGATTTTTGCTAGAATAGCTGTAAGTGAAGCAAATAGAGCGGCAAATAATGCTAATATCATACTCATGATGCGACCTGCTTTTATTCGGATTTTGTAGCGTCGCAGGGAGCCGACCCGTTATCCAACGGATGGGTTTGCAGCGAAACGCGCTCCCTGAACAATGAGCTTACGAAATTCCAGATGCTTGAAGGAGTGTAGATGATGACCCGGCATCAGAAACACGACTCGGCCTAGACCGAATGGATGCACCCAGGCGGCGGGGTGCTTTTTTCCATCCAGTTCATACTCCAGCAGTGTTTCCCGCTTCGTAAACGGATCGAACTCAAACTGATACGGCTCCTCATCCATGTCAAAGGCCGAAATGCCTTTCATGATCTCATGTTCAGCTGCGCTCACCCGAAATGGCAATTCCTGATACGGCGGATGTCCGGTGAATCTCGCGCCAATGAGCTGACTCAGCTCGGGACGCGCTTGCAATGAAATGCCGTTATGGATGACGAGCAGGCCGCCTCCTTGGCTGACATATGTAAGTAGATCCGCGGTTTGCTGTGACGACAGCGCCTCATTCCAGCGGTCCGTATAGGATATCAACAGCTCATAACGCTTTAATGTTTCCAGCGAAAAATACCCATACTCATCGGTCGCGTCCACTTCGAACGCTTCTTCCAGTATACTGAGCATCTCTTGTCTTACAGGCTGCAAAGGATGGTATGGCGCCTGTGCATTGTCTCCAATGAAGAGCGCTTTCGTTTTCGGTTTCATCCCAATATCCCCTCCTCTATTCTCTCGATCAATTACCATGTCATTTTATTTCCAGCATAGTCGATAAACGCCGGATGATCGCCCATCCATTCCTTGTGGCGTTCAATTTGCTGCAGGATCCCTTCCGCTGACTGCTCGGGCGTCAAGTCCGCCGCTTCGTCCAATACGCCGCGCATATAGGTTTTCACCCAGCCGGGATGGAGAATCAGCACTTGACCTCCCTCCTGCTTGATCTGGTTATGAATCAGCACCGACTGCATGTTGAGTGCCGACTTGGACATCGTGTAGGCGAACCAGGAGTTACGCCCATTCACGCCGATTCTCCCTGCTTCCGACGAAATATTGACCATCAGCTTTTGCTCACTGTTTAGCAGAAGAGGCATGAACGCCTCCGCTGTACGCAGCGGACCCAATGTGTTGACATTGAACACCTGCTGAACATCCTCCAAATCCAAGCCGTCCAAAATCGTACGCTCCGTATCGCCTAAAATCGCTGCATTATTAATGACCAGGTCCAGACGATCCGTATGTTCTTCGACCTGCTTTTTGGCCTGATGCACGCTTTCGGTGCTGGATACATCCATCAGCACCGCATGCAGCTGCTCTCCGCGAAGGTGCTGCAGCTCCATCAGTCTTTCCTCCTGCGTATGCATTCCTGCAAAAACGGTCCAACCCTTATCCAGCAGCTGCTTAACCAGTGCGAATCCAACACCCCGGCCAGCGCCTGTCACGAGTGCCATGTTCCCCATCATGATGCATCCTTTCCATTCGCCATTTGGTTATATTATACCAATAAAGATAAGAGCATGAGGAGAATAAAAATGGCACCGCCCGCTGCCATCAGCACATAATCGCCTCGCACCATACGCAGCGTGCGGGATGGTGCTCGCTGCATCCCCGCCGCTTTATAGCCTTTAGCCTCAAGCGCCGTGGAGAGATCGGATGCGATCTGGAAGAGCGACAGGATGAGCGGAATCACCATAACGGGCATATCACGAAGCCGAATTCGCCCAGGTTTGGCGGTCTGCTTACCTCGCGCGCGAACGATGCGTGAGAAACGCTCCGCCTCTCTCATCAAAAGCGGGATAAACCGAAGAATTAGCGATGCCGCAAGCGATAAGATGTCAACGGGTATTTTGATTTTACGAAGCGGAGCCAGCGATTGCTCCAGTCCTTTCTTCATGCTTAGCGCACTTGTGGTCGCCTGAAGAACAAAGCCTAATACCATGATGAGCAGTATTTTCCACAGCTCCATCAAGGTCACGAGCGCCCCCTCCATCTCGAAATAGACAGAACCTAGATGACGAACTCCACTTGGCGCCTCACCGATCCTCACCCCCGACAAACCAACAGAGACGATGATCAGGATTAGAAACGGGCGAATCATCGAGAACAGCTTGCCCGGCGACAAGCCCGACGGTACGATGACCGCTGCCGTTATAAGCGTTGCGGCCCATACTCCGACCCAAGCATCTTGGAGAAGGATCGCAATGGACCAAAGCATATAGACGATCCATTTCCCCCTTGGATCGGCTTTTTCAAGGGCTATACCTTCCGGCTCTATTGAAGCGGATGCGGGCGATCCGTGCACTTTCTCAAGAGAAGCGGATGTTTGCGGAAGATACAGATCAGATGTCTCCGTGATCGTCGCGGCGGACTCTCTGTCTTCTCGCTGACGGTAGGGGCCTGCGCTTTCGGTGGAGGGACGATGCGATGCATGTTGATTGTCGTCCGTAACGTCCGGGGCAGACATTTCTCCGACACGGCCTGCTTGAATGGCGCATTGCACGTGCTTCATAATATGTTCCGCCATATGTCCCGGAGTCAGGACACCCTCCGGCATGTGCATGCCGAGAGCGCTCAAATGCCATGCCACTTCTACGCTGGCTGGGGGCGCCAGCCCTGCCCGTTCCCACACCTCCGGCTGCATTCGCAGCTGAGCAGGCGTCCCCTGCGCTGCCACCTCTCCACCACGCAGCATCACCACATAGTCCGCTACCTCCCAGAATGCGTCCAAGTCATGCGTAGCAATCACGATGCCGCCTCTCATCGCTGCCTTCATGGAGGTAAGCTGCTGAATCAGCCTATCGCTCGAATCGGCATCCAAGCCTGCCGTCGGCTCGTCCAGCAGCAGCCACTCTGGTTCCGTGGCCAAAGTGGTTGCAAGTGCCACTCTACGCTTCTGCCCGCCGCTCAGCTGAAATGGAGAACGCTCCTTCCATGACTGCGGCAGCCCCATGCCGAGCAGCGCTTCTTCCGTCCGCCTGACCCGCTCGGATTTGCTGAGCGGGTATGGACGCAGCGAATAATCAAATTCCCCCTGCACCGTTCGTGCGAACAATTGCTGCTCTGGAAACTGAAACACCTGGCCAACGGCCCGCTGAATGACAAGCTGCGGCTTCTGCTTCACCCATAACGGCCGACCTCCGTACAGGATCGCGCCGCGGTCCATCTGATGCAGCCCCGACATGATATCCAGCAGCGTGGACTTGCCTGCACCCGTCTTGCCCAATAGAAGCGTGATGTGCTTTTCTTGCAGTGTCAATGTGATATTGTTTAGTATTTGGCGTTTTCCTTCCGGATGATCCAGCCCGAGACCGTTTATCTGAATGGACATAAGTCTTCGATCACTCGCTTAAATTGTGGTATCGTTACAGGCCTTTCAGAAAGTGAAAGCCCAGAATGCAGCAGATGCTCCACCGTTTCGACGATGTATGGCTTGCGAAACCCGCCTTGTTCACAGGGACTTAGCTCTGATACGGAGTCATCCCCATAGAAGAAGCGCTCCGGCGTACCGTCATATGCCATGTTGCCCTCATCCAAAACAACGACTCGCTCTCCATAGCCAAGCTCTTCCATCAGCTGCGTCGCCCAAACAATGGTCCGCCCTTCCTTATGAAGTGTCTGAGCAACGGTTAAGATCTGCTCCCGAGATATCGGATCAAGCATCGACGTCGGCTCATCGAGAACAAGAAGCTGCGCATCCGAAGCCAATGCACCCGCTATGCACAGCAGCTGCTTCTGTCCCCCCGAGAGCTTCTCCACGGATTGATGCATGAGATGCTTCATCCGTACCTTCTCCAGGGCTTCTTCTGCGCGCCGTACCCTCTCTTCCGCGGCCATTCCCTGATTTTCCAGACCGAAGCAGACTTCCTCGATCACACTCTCCCCAATCATTTGAGCGTCCGGATTTTGAAAGACGGCCTGGACCTCAGGCCATGAATAGGTTTGTACGCGTCCGCGGGAAATCGGGCACAGCCCGGCCATTACTTTCAGCAGTGTACTTTTGCCGCTGCCGTTTCTGCCCACCACGAAGACGAACTCCCCCTGTTCAATTCGCAGATTCAGTTCACGCAGAACATAAGAAACCTCAGCGGCAGATTGGAAGGCCACGGTCATGCCATCCGCTTCAAACGCTGTCTTATTCCTCATGGCGATTCTCCTCGATTTTTAATTGTTAACCTTATTATTTCACAAAACGGTTGACAATGACAACCGGTTTGCGTTAATTTCGTTAAGGAAACGTTTCTAATGCATATCGAATGAAGAAATGAGGTGTTCGAATGAAAACAAAATCACAGCGCATTACTGTCAGAGGCATCGTGTTTAGTGCACTGTTCGGTGCGCTCATGGTCGTGATGAGCTTTTTACAAATTCAGCTCGGTTTCTCCCCTGTCCCTATAACGATGGAGACGATGGCGATTATGCTCACCGGGGCCTTTCTCGGTGCATCCTACGGCTTCTTCAGCATGTTTACAGTCGTCGTATTGGTCGCATTGGGACTTCCGCTTTTGAATGGACAAGGCGGCTTGGCCAAAATACTTGGTCCCACCGGCGGATTTATTTGGATGTTTCCGCTGAGTGCGCTGCTCATCGGCTATTTTGTCAACCGTGTCAAAGGTGATGGAATCAAAGCATACATACAAATTTTCATCATCATTGGGCTGTTCGGATCACTGCTTTTATATGTCACCGGCGTTCCTTGGCTGGCATATAAAATGAAAGTTTCATTCGCCAAAGCGATGGCCTTGGGCTGCTATCCGTATCTTCTGGGCGATTTCGCGAAGGTCGTCATCGCGACGATCATTGTCGTTCCGATCCGGAAAATGTATCCCTCCTGGCAATTAACAGGTACCGGAGGAGCCAAGGTTGCGATTTTAGAAGATTCCAGCACGAGAAAGCTTTCGTAAGCTGCTTGAAAGGCAGCATGACCTTATTAAATCCATTCTTATTTTGCATGCGTATGCCGCAGCTTCTACTCGCTTCATATTTCGCAATAAGCCGCTTGAAACAGGAACCGCTCCATTATATAATGATGAGCAAATCATTCGAATAACGGATTATGCCGATGAAGAGCATCCAACTCCGAGGCGTTTTCGTCAAGACCGCCGAGTGCACCTGCGCTGGTGGCTCCTAAGTGAACCGGAACCGCCCGTTATCGCGGAACCAAGGGGGCTGAGCCTTGTATCTATCTAGGCCCGGCCAAGTTGGGTGGCACCGCGAGCCTAAAGCGCTCCTCGTCCCAATCGGATGAGGGCGCTTTTTGTATTTTTCAAGGTGAAGGGAGCATCATTATGCTGGATATCGAATGGATTCGAAACCACCCGCAAGTCATTGAACGAACCGCAGAACAAAAAGGAATTAAGCTGTCCGCCCGGGAATTGCTGGACTGTGACGCCCAACGCCGCCGTCTTCTGCAAAAGACGGAACAGCTCCGAGCTCGGCGCAATGCACAGACGAAGGAGATCTCAGATCTGATGCGGCAAGGACGGCACGAGGATGCAAAACAACGCAGGGAGCAGGTCAAGCAACATAACGAGCTGCTTGGCGTATTGGATGCTGAGCTCTCCGAGGTGGAAACGAGGCTACGGCAGCTGATGCTCGGAGTGCCTAATCCGGTATCCCCGGATACACCGATCGGCCGCTCTGATGCCGACAATGTGGAGGTACGCCGTACAGGGTCACCTCCCGCGTTCACATTCCAGCCGAAGGATCATGTCGAGCTCGCAGTGCATCTGGATATGATCGACATCCCCCGCGGCGTCAAGGTGGCGGGCACCCGCAGCTACTATCTGAAAAATACCGGCATGCAGCTTCACCGCGCCGTGCAGCAGCTGGCGCTGGATGTGCTGGCGGGCCAAGGGTTTACGCTTCTGGACGTGCCCGTTATGGTGCGGGGAGAGGCGCTCGAGCATACGGGATTTTTCCCGAGCGGAGAAGACCAAACCTTCAAGATCGCGGATGAGGATAAATGGCTCGTCGGCACCTCGGAGGTCAGCCTCGTGTCGTACTTCAGCGGTGAAATCGTCGATGCAGTACAGCCCGTCAAGCTGGCTGCACTTTCGAATTGTTTCAGGAAGGAAGTTGGCTCAGCCGGACGGGATGTTCGCGGCCTGTACCGTGTTCACCAGTTCTCTAAGGTAGAACAGGTCATTATCTGCAAAAACGATTTGGCATTATCCGAGCAGCTTCTTGGGGAGATCACAGGCCATGCGGAACATATTTTGCAGCTGCTCGAGCTGCCTTATCGGGTCATGGCGGTGTGCACCGGGGACATGTCGCAAAAGACATACAAGCAATACGATATCGAAACAGGATGCCGAGCCGAGGTAATTATGGAGAGACCCATTCATCCTCGAATGTGCTGGACTTCCAAGCGCGCCGCTCACAAATTCGCTGGCGAGATGAAAACGGAAAGCTTCAGTATTGCTACACCTTAAACAATACCGCCATCGCCTCGCCAAGAATCCTGATCCCACTCCTCGAGAATCATCAGCGCGAGGATGGAAGCATCTATATTCCGGAAGCGCTGAGAAAATATATGAACGGGGCGTCCGAGCTTCGGTCTGAAACGAAGGAGTAAACATTTGTAACATAGATGAAATCTAATTTTCATCCTCCTTTAAGATTCGGGGCCTATAATAAGGATCAACCCCCTTTAATTCATATATATACATGTTAAAAGACCCGCAAGCATCAATGCTTGGCGGGTCTCTTTCTGTCTATACAGCGCCGTCCCCTTGGAAAAGGGGCATTGCTCGGTTCTATTGGGCAACCGGTCTGAAGTGTCACAAATAACGCCGGTTATGGATTTCCTCATATACATGCTGCCGAATCTGTTCTTTGGTCTGCTCTTGTATGAGATGAGCCGAAGCGATCCATTCATACTCCCGATCACTGATGCGCCCTTCTTGCGAAAACCGATCCAGCAGCGCAGCCCGATACTCATGTCTATTCAAGTAAGCCGCAGTGATTTCCTTCCCGCTCTTCATTTTCATGGAGACCCTCACACCAAGCACCGATGGATACAACCAAGATTTGAGCTGCACATGCACATGAAGCTCCTCCAGACGGGATGCTAAAATATCCGGATCATGGCTCGGTATGGGCAGATAGTAGATTAAGCCGTGCAGTACGAAATCGAGCTCATCCAGCGAGAGACCGATGCGGCGCAGCGTCTTTGCCGAGACCCGCCGGAGAAAGCTGAAATAAGCGCGTCTGCTCAACATAACAACAATCATCATAAACAAGAGCAGGCTGACAATCGATATATCATTCGTCATCCATCCACACCCCCTGCAGCTTGCGGTATCGCTTTGCGGACGACGACACGATTCTTGCCGTTTCGTTTTGCCTCGTACAAGGCGTCATCCGCTGCTTTCAGCAGCTCGTCCCACGTCCAGCCTCGCGTATATTCCGCTACGCCAATGCTAAGGGTGACCCGGCCGCCCGGCTGCGATTCGCGATAACGAAACGGTTCCTCCTCCACACGGGATCGAATCCGCTCAGCCAATGCAGCCGCATCCTTAGCCTTCACTCCGGGCAGCAGGACGACGAATTCTTCACCGCCAAACCGACAAGGAATCGTAGTCTTCAGATGCGTTTCCCGTAAAATTCGACTTAACTGTATCAATAGCTCATTGCCTTCCAAATGACCATTCGTATCGTTATAATGTTTGAAATTATCCAAATCCATCAATATCGCAGAGAGGGGCCGATCTGCTGCATCTGCTTCCTGGACAAGCAACTCCGCGGTGCGCTGGGCATAGCTTTGATTATATAATCCGGTTAGCCCATCGGTAATGGACATCTTCACCGTCTGATCATACAGCCTGGCGTTTTCAATCGCGACAGAAGCCTGTGCGGCCAGCGGAACAATCGCATCCACCTGTTCGATGGACAACGGATGGTGGTTAATATTGTTATCCACCAAGATCAGACCGATCTGCTTGTTTTGATTAATTAAGGGGACAACGGCAAAGGATTGCATCCGAAATATTTGCCGAAGCCGATGCTGAACCGGGTCATTCAAATCAATGTCATGGATCAAATAGGGCCGTTTATCGTGCAGCGCTTGATGCAGTATCGATTCGGTCTCCGGCGCAATGGTGATCTGACGCAGCAGATCATTCAGCTGTACGTCCTTGATCTCTGCCTCATGCTGCCGCCGAATAAAATCATGCAGGTCCATATTGTTATGGAAGATGTCTTCCCATATCTTATATCCATCCTCTTCGCACATGGAGCCGATCCCGACTTCCCCTTTGATCGTTCCTTCGTCATCTGTAACCAGAAACAGCATCGCACGGTTAAAGCCAAGTCCGTAACCTGCTGTAATCGCTGTCAATATAATATGCAATAAGCTTCGAAGGTCGTTTGTTCGCTGTAGTGCCAGACTAATGTCACTGAGCAGAGAAAGCTGCTTCGCCTGACGGTGCAGCTGCAGCTGTACTGCATGTTGGATTGCCGTCCGGCGTGATGTATATTGAGCGATAAAACCAACAACCAGCGCCAGCAATGCATAGCCAATGTAGATCGGATTAAACGCACTCTCTCCCGTGATCCAGACATACCATGCCGACATCGTGATTGCACCGATCAAGCCTCCTGCCCACCAAAAGGTGTAGGCCCAAATAAGAACTACTGAAGCAGTCCCCCATTGCAAAATCAAACTGCTCTCGGTGCTATAAAGTAAAAGCATGCAAATGGCAGTCACCCAAGTGCAAAGGGCCGCTTTATGTACAGCATCGGGGAGCCTAAAACGGAACCTATTAGACCATAACGCTAACAATATCGCAAATGGAACCCATAAAATATTCATTGGATCACCCGCATCATTCACAAGTCTTTCATGACCATTTCGACATCTATTCGATTATATCCTCCTAGGGGATTAGTTCTATTGGATCACGTTTCAGCTTCGCCCATAAAGAATCCTTGGCCTTCTAATCAAGTAAGAAAAACGCCGGACGGCGTCCTTTGATTCGAGCAAGAAATTATACTAGCTTAGGGTGGCTGTGGGTTATACATCCGGCAATTCCCAATAGAGTCATCCATGGGCAACCTCAAAAACGTTAAACTTTCTAATCTTTATGAGAAAAACTCCTATCGGAGTCCTCGAGGAAGTGCGACCGCATTATAGTGGAAGTTTCAGGTAGAAAAGTTTAGGCCTTTATTACTCTAATGAAGTGAAACTTTACTATGTGGTAAAAAAACCGAGGATCGGTCTCGATCCTCGGTTCAACTCCTACGATATTAAAATACAAAGTCTTCGTCACGCAGCGGCTCGACGTTCAGCGTACGGATGTAGCCGTTCCCCTTCTTCGAGAAAAAGTCGTGCTGCTTCGTCTGCGTCCGAATCCCGTTCATGACGATCGGGTTAATCGGCTCATCTGGAAATTCAGGCTCTAAGCCCAAATTCATAAAGGCTTTGTTCGCATTATAGCGTACATACGCCAGTACCTCATCAGCGAGGCCAATCTTGCTGTAGATTTCCTTCGTATAGTCCTTCTCTACTTCATATAAATCCAACAGCAAGCCTCGAACCGCCTGCAGGCACTCTTCCTGCTCTTCGGACGTCAGCTTTTGGAACACTTCCTGTGCCAAAATGCCGACATACAAGCCGTGAATGCTCTCGTCGCGCAAAATCAAATCAATGATTTCGCCGCTGCTCGTCATTTTCCCTTGACCCGCCAAATATAGCGGATAGAAGAAGCCGCTGTAGAACAAGTAGCTTTCCAGCATGACCGATGCCGACATCGCCAGATATAAGTCCTTCTGGCTGTGTATCTTGTTATAAAATGCGGAGATCGTCTCCGCTTTTCGCTGCATGTGCGGGCTCTGCTCGACCCAGCGGAACAGCTCGTCAATTTCTTCGGTGCGCGCCAGTGTCGTAAAGATGCTGCTGTACGATTTGGCATGAATTTGCTCCATCATGCTCATGAACGACAGCACCGCCTTGCGCTGCAGGCTGTCGACATGCTCCAAAATTTGCGGCATGCCTACGCCGCCCTGCACTGTATCGAGCAGCGTCAGTCCCGCAAGGACCTTCATATACGTATCCTGCTCTTCCGGACTGAGCTGCATCCAGCTCATTTTATCGTCGGAAAGCGGAATTTCTTCGTCCGTCCAAAACTGCATCACATTTTGATTCCAAAACATTAACGAAAAGTCATCGTCAGGTCGATTCCAATTGACTGCTTTCAAAGATGATTCATCCTTCCCGGTTCACATATTCAATCCACGCAAGACCTTCTATTATACGGAGCAGCTCAAGCATTCCTCTACCGAAGCATGTCTTGTACGGGTGTAGTACAGAGATTTCAGACCCTTCTTCGCCGCATAAATATAGTAGCGGGCTAATTCCCGCGTCGTAATGCTGCTGTTGACATGCAGTACGGTCGATATACCTTGATCGATATGTTCCTGAATCTCCGCAATCAGATCGATGACCTTGAATTGATCCATCTGATATGCCGACTTGTAATAGAACATGTTGTCCGGCGCCAGGAATGGCATCGGGTAATATGTCGTCGAATTGGCGTACGTCCGGGTTTCAATCTGATCGACCACCGGCATGACGCTGGACGTTGCATTTTGAATATATGAAATGCTTTGTGTCGGAGCAATCGCCAGTCTATATGCATGATACAATCCGTCACGCTGTACTTTCTCTCTTAATGCAGCCCACTGCTCAGGGCCTGGTATATCCATCCCTTCGAACAGTTGCTTGACTTTGTCCGTCCGAGGGCGGTAATCATTCTCTACGTACTTATCGAAATACGTGCCCTTCGCATAATCCGAATGCTTGAAGCCTTGGAAAGAGCAGCCCTTCTCCTTAGCGATATCCGAGCTCTTCTCAATCGAATAGAAATTCATCATCATGAAGAAGGTGCGCGCAAAATCACGTGCTTCATCACTTTCATAAGCTATTTTATTTTTGGCGAAAAATCCATGCAGATTCATCGCGCCCAGACCGACAGAATGCAGATCGTTATTGGCCTTCCGCACACCGGGAGCGTTCTCGATTTCCGATTTATCCGTCACCGAGGTGAGTGCCTCCATCGCGGCATGTACGGAATCACGCATCTTCTTCTGCTCCATCACATTCACAATATTCATCGATGCGAGGTTGCAGCTAATGTCTTTGCGAATAATGCTTTCTTCTCCGAAGTTGCCGATCGTGGACGTCTCCTGCAGCTGGAAAATTTCCGTGCACAGGTTGGACATTTTGACCGCGCCCAATTCCTTCAGCGCATGCACCCGATTCGCATTGGACTTATTCATAATATATGGATAGCCGGATTCGAGCTGAATAACCGCAATCTTCGTCAGCATTTCACGCGCCGACATCAGCTTCTTCTTGCGGACGTTCGGGTTCGCCAGCAGCTCTTCGTACATGACGTCCATATCCATGTCGTCCATATGCTGGCCGTATGTTTTATAGATCGAGTATGGCGCGAAAATGTAAAGCGGCTCATTCTTTTCAGCCAGCTCATAAAATTTATTCGGAACGATGAGGCCGATCGACAGCGTCTGAATCCGCGTCTTCTCATCGGCGTTAATCTTCTTGCACTCCAGAAACTCATTAACGTCCCAGCCAAAGATATTGTAATACGCAGCCCCGGAGCCTTTGCGCTGACCCATTTGGTCCGCATAGTTAAAGGCGTTCTCCATCAGCTTCATGACCGGCATAATGCCTTTGGCTGCACCTTCCACGCCCTTGATCGGCTCGCCGCGTCCGCGAAGCTTGGACAGATTCACGGCTACACCGCCGCCGATTTTTGACAGCTGCATACACGTGCCCAGCACGTAGTTAATCGAGTTGAGCGTATCGTCCATTTCGAGCAGGAAGCACGATACAAGCTCTCCTCTGCGGCTTCTGCCCGCATTCAGGAATGTCGGCGTCGCGGGCTGTACACGCTGCTCAATCATGGCAGTACAAATCCGCTTCGCTCTCTCGGCATCCCCATCGCCAAGGTGCAGTGCCACACTGACGACACGATCTTCATATTTCTCTAAATACTGGCTTTTATCGTTCGTCTTTAATGCGTAATCCTTATAAAACTTCGAAGCTGCCATATAGGAAGAGAAGGAAAACTTCGCCCCGTGCACGATTTGGTAAAGCTCTTCAATCTGCGCCAAGGTATACTTCTCGAATACATTCTCGTAATAATCGTTATCTATTAAATAATTCAACCGATCCTCGACCGAATCGAAAGAAATATATTTGGACTCTACTTCCTCAAGTAAAACCTGCGCTGCATCCCGGTCCTTCTCCAACCGGTAAAATCCATCCTCGCCGCGCTGCATCAATTCATTGTTCAGCTCAATATGCCGCAATGCTCTGCACTCCTTCCCGGAACCTCGTAATATCTTGCATCGTACCTGACAGCTCAAATTTGGAGATGATTGGCACTCCGTATGTTCTGGAAATCGTATCCGCGCTCTTCGCAAACCCGTCTCCCCAGTTCCGATTACCGCTCGCAGCGATACCCTTCATATATGTATAGTTTTTCTTGAGAAATGCCTGCACCTTCTCTGGCACTTGTCCAAAGCCGGTCGTATACGTAATCAGCACGAACGGCTGATCCAGCTGCATATTCTCATCGATACGGATCGCTTTCATTCCTAATTTGTTGACGAACCGCGATACATTTCCCGTCCGGGAATCATAGGCAATGAGCATGCTGCTATACCTCCTCAACAGTAAAAACATCGGACCCTTGATCAAGGGATTACCCAAAACCGCATTAAAAACGCACCCGTTCTTCAATAGAGAAGTCCGGATGCGCAGGGTTTTGTTCACAAAAGAATAGATCCTATCTTATGTAAAAAAACAAAAGCGCCGTCCGAACACCTCCCTATCTCCCGTAGATCCTCAGTGTTCATGAACAGGCAGGTATCCTGGCTCAAGGATCATCGCTCGCGGCCCCTTCCCAACTTCTACAAGTCAGTGGCTATCGCTGCAAGCTCCTCCATTACAGTGGCGGGACCGCACCGGATTCACACCGGTTTCCCTCTTTTGTTTTGCTAGCTTTATAGACGATATTTCGCAGCAAAACACCTGTTCATATCAATATGTAGTTAACGATTAATACAATACATCAATATATAGTGATGTGTCAATCAATCATGAGACTAGATTTGAATCGTTTTCGCACCCATTTCGTAGATTTATCTCAACCATGCTCGACTTTCAATCCGAATCAATATTTTGACTGCGATTTGAATTATTTTATCAAGATCTGCCATGACCGTTTGATATAATAGATAATCATCACGCCTTATTAGAGAAGGAGGATTCTAATGATACCTGAGCATAACGAGAAGCGCAATATCGAAAGATTTTCCGGCTTTGCCGATGTGTATGATACTTATCGGCCAGAAGCGCCTGCGCAGGTCATTCCGATTTTGACAAGGTATGCGGGAGAACGGCCCTCACATGTCGTAGATGTCGGATGCGGAACAGGATTGTCTACGTTTATTTGGGCCGAGCATGCAGATCGAATTATTGGCGCGGAACCGAATGAGGACATGCGGGCAGTGGCGGAGCAAAAGCTGCAGCAGAGTGGATTGCAGAATATTTCTTTTATTCAGGGGTACTCCAATCAGCTCGAGCTTGAGACAGGCACCGTCGATATCATCACCTGCTCCCAGTCGTTCCATTGGATGGAGCCCGAATCCACGCTGAAGGAAGCCTCTCGTCTGCTCAGAGAAGGAGGCGTATTCGCTGCCTACGATTGCGATTGGCCCCCGACGTTAAGCTGGGAGCTGGAAGTAGAGTATATGAATCTGATCGCTGCAGCGGAGGAGATCCTTGAAGAGAATGTTCCATCGGATCAAAGGGCAAGCAAGCGCAATAAAGAGGAGCATTTGAAAAACCTGCAGCAGAGCGGTGTGTTTCGATATACCAAGGAGGTCGTGTTTCACCATACCGAGCCGTGTGATGCAGAGCGATATGTCGGCATTGCGGTCAGCCAAGGCGGACTGCAGGCGGCACTCAAAGCCGGGCTAGGTGAACAATTCGCGGACGATCTGGCATCGTTTCAACGGAATGCAGATGCTTATTTCCAGGGGAGAACGCTTGAGGTGCTGTTTAGTTATCGAATGCGCCTTGGGGTGAAGTGATAAAGCAGAAAGTCTTATCCTCCTATAAAAAACTGAGGTGCTCCTGCACCTCAGTGATCAATCCAAACGGCCATATATATCAAATTTCTTATAAGAGAATGCTCTATCATAAATAGTTACCCAATCCATTAGGTAGAAATTCACGCTCTTCTGCCTTCTACGCAAATGCCCTTTCGTCTTAACGAATTTGGTTTGATCTCAGAAGACCAAGTGAATGCCCCTCATCTAACTGGTCGCAGAATCCTAGGTTTCTGATGTAACCTTGATGACCTCAGTATCTTGGGTCATCCCATCACTTCCCAGCGCCTGAACATAGATTCGGTCGTGAAAGGTCCGATCCCCGAATTCCCATGTAAAGGACCATCCGTCACTTCCATCGATATCGTAACCCACAAGCTCCCTTTCTCCCCATGTTTCGGTACCGGTAGGGACGATCCAAACCAAAACGGTTTCTGTTTGTTCTGCCTCAGCAAAAATCGTGAATGTCCGTTTATCTGGAGTAACCACATACCAGCCTGCATTTTCGGTTAAATCCGTATAGACCTTAGACAGATGAGCTTTTATATCAGGCAAAGGGGATATCTTTATTGCTGCCTCCTCATTCGAGCAGGCTGACAATAGCAGTAATCCGCATACTAAAATGATTCCAACATAGTGTATTCCTTTCATACTTTCCTCCGATATTTGCGTTTCTGTAAAAGACGATCGATAAGCGATAAGGGTTGCCGTTCTGCAACTATTCATCCTATCATCGTCCCTTCCATTCTCACCATCTTCACATTCTGTAACAGAATTGAAATGCTTTTTTCAGCTTCCTTTAAGGTTGGGGGCCTATACTTTGAAATACCCCCCCCATTAACATAGAAGAATCAAAATACAGACCCGTCTGCATCGAGCAGGCGGGTCTGTTTGTCTTCAACCAACCTATTGTTTATCGCCGATCATTCTACGCCTTCGTTAAATCCGCCAACGAGCGGATCGTCAGCTCACCGGGAACGGCTGCGCTAAAGTGATCCTCACCCGAACGCCGTATCCTGAACTCAACCACCTTCGGTATGCCTGGAATGAGATCGAAGTGATTGTCGCTGAAGATGCCTTCGGTCTCGGCAGACAGTGTAACGTAACGAGCCAATGTGTCCGTTTGCAGCAGCACCCGTGTTCCTCCGCTCGCTTCCACCGACTCGCAAGTAATGGTCGGATTGTGCAGCTCCAGCTGCTTCGCCGTGACGAAATAATACGTCCTGCTATCCAGCAGTTGCCCATCCTGTTCCAGCTCGGCCAACAGCAGCACCTGTTCGGGGCGATAGCCTCGCAGCACTTCTTCCGCTTTCAGCGAATAGACCACCTGCGCCTCATTCGGCCCTGCCGATGCCGCAGGCTTCCACTGCTGCAGCAGCTTGCCGCTGAAGTCGAGCAGCATAATCCGCAGGCTTCCGCCGATTTCCTCCAGCGTATCGTTGATAAGATGAAAGCCGATGCTTTCTCCGGTTCCGTCCATCGAGAGCAGCACATCCTGAAAACTGCTCTTGCTCGTATACTGCAGCGCCTTCCAACGGCCGTAATAATCCATCCCGGCCCAGGAAGCGACCGGCCAGCAGTCGTTCATCTGCCAGTACAGGCTGCCCCTACAGTACGGCTTGCGGCGGCGATGCGCCTCAATCGCCGTCTTCATCGCTTCTGCCTGCTGCAGCTGGCTCATTGTCAAGAACGAGCGGAAATCCTTCGGCTCCGGGAAGTACATCTCCATGTACTGCCTGATGAGCCGATTGCCGCTGCCGTTCTTCTGATGCTGCAGCATCACCTCGGACTCCAGCTCCATGTCGGACTCCTTGGCATAGGTGCGCACCGTCTCCCATTCGGGGAACGACTGGAAGCCGTATTCGCTCATGAACCGTCCGATAACCTTGTTGTAGTTCTCGAACGGCTCGACATTGTGCCATACGCCCCAGTAATGGATGTCGCCGCTGGACGAATCATTGCGTGCATGCTGCGATGCATCGTTCGTCCAGTCTGCCATCGGAGAAGACGGCCAATACTCCGCAATAGGAGCGATTCTCTGAACCGCTTCAGGCAATATCCGGTGGAAGATCGCCTCGTAGTCGGCCCAAATCTTCTCCCGCAGCTCCGGCGAATATTGCTGCTTCCAACCCCAACCAGACTTCTCATCGTAATGAGACCACGCCGTATCGATCTCATTATTGCCGCACCACAGCACGATGGACGGATGATTGCGCAGCCGCTTTACATTCTCCTCAGCCTCAATGCGGACATTATTCAGAAACGCCTCGTCTCCCGGATACATACTGCACGCGAACATAAAGTCCTGCCATACCATGAGTCCGTACGCGTCGCACAAATCATAGAAGTCATCCTGCTCGTAGATGCCTCCGCCCCACACCCGCAGCATATTCATGTTAGACTCCACCGCGCTGACAATCTCATGCTTATACCGCTCGTACGTGACTTCCGATACGAAGCTGTCGTTCGGGATATGGTTCGCTCCCTTCGCAAACACAGGAACCCCGTTCAGCTCTATATAAAATGACGTTCCTGCTTCGTCCTTCTCCCGCACGAGCCGTACGGATCGAAGTCCGGTCTGGACGGACCGCTCCGCTAATGTGCGGCCCTCCTGCACATACTCCGCATAGAACGTGTACAGGTGCGGCTCTCCCAAGCCGCGGCACCACCACAGCTTCGGATTTGGAATCTCCAGCTTCAGCTCTACTGTGTTCACGCCGGCAGCTAACATCACGTCCCGCTCCCACTCTAACCCTGCAGCCGAAATTTTAAGCTTCCCCTGCCAATCTGCTTCGGATTCAATTTCAGCGACAGCCGTAAGCTCGGCGGCATTCGTTGTGACACGGTCTTGGCGAATGAACAGATCGGTGATGCGAACGTTCGACCACGCTTCCAGACGCACCTCTCTCCAGATGCCGCTCGTCACAAATCGGGGTCCCCAATCCCAGCCATAATGATACGGCGCTTTTCTAGCAAATACGCTGATTTTCTGATCTCCCAATCCGCCCGCCTCGGATTGGTCGTTCGATGCAGGTAGTGCGTAGCCAAGCGCCTTCAGCTTAGGAATATCTTCAGCAACCGGCGAACGGAAATACACCCGCAGCACATTGCCCTGCGGCTTCAGCTTGCCCTTCGCATCATCCAGCTTCCAACTGCGGAACATATTGTCCGCGGAAAGTACCTTCTCTCCATTCAAAAACACATCGGCATAGGTATCCAGACCATCAAAGACAAGGCTGACACGCGAATGCTCCATGACATCGTCCGGTACATCGAAATGCGCCTCATATTCCCAATCCGCTTTGTCAATCCACTGCAGCTCGCGTTCATTCGTCCCATAGAACGGGTCCGGAATGATTCCGTGACGCAGCAAATCGGTATGCACACAGCCGGGTACGTGCGCCAAGCGCCACTGATCGTCCTTGCTCTCCTTAAATTTCCAATGTTTCAGTACGAAATGAATTTCACCCATGTCTCCCCTTGCCTCCCATGTTATGAAAATGACGGTCACTTCTACTTCCTCTTCCCAACTCTAATCTATATGAAACATATAACATATTACATTCGAGCAGCCACACGAATCAGCACCGTTGTTCCAATCCCAGGCCTGCTGAAAATCCTCACGCCATATCCTTTGCCGTAATGCAGCTCAATCCGCTGCTTCACGTTGCGAATGCCGTATCCTAAGCTGTCATCGGCTTCCATCAGCTGCCGCATCAGCTCCTCCCGCATGCCGATGCCGTCGTCGATCACTTTAAAGCAAACATCTTGACCTTCCATGTACCCGCAAACCCGAATATGAATTCGGTCACCGCACCATGCATGCTCTAACACATTTTCAATAAACGGCTGTAATATGAGCTTGATCGTTTCATACTGCAATATCTCGGGATCGATATCGTAATGCACCTGCATTCGCTCATCGTATTTTGTCTTCTGAATGGCCAAGTATGCCTTTACCTGCTCCAGCTCATCGCGGATCGGAATCACCGTCCGCCCTTCATTGAGCGTCAGCCGGTAAAACTTCGCCAAGTCCATAACCATGCGCTGCAGCTTATCGGTCTTTCCAAACTTCGCCAGCCGATTGATCGAAGACAGCGTATTATATAGAAAATGCGGGTTGATTTGCGCCTGCAGCGATTCCAGCTCCGCTTCCTTTTTTCGTATATTCGTGATGTACACCTCATTGATGAGCTGTCCGATGTTTTGCGCCATATCGTTAAGCGCAGCCGATATTTGTGTGAACTCGTCACTGCCTTTGACAGGCGCCCGTTTATGAAACGTCCCTTCCTGAAACGAATCGATGACGGCCGTAATTTTGTTGACCCGCTTGGCGAAATATCTTGAAATAAAAATCCCCACGAAAGAAAACAGGATGAAGCTTCCCAGACAGACGAGGAACGCCAAGACGCGTACTTTCTCCGTATTTTTACCCGTCACCGATTTCGGAATTTGCGCGATCAGCTCCCAGCCAAGCCCTGGAAGCGACTCCCGTATGATAAGATGGTTCTCCGCATTCTCTTCGGTCCAAAGCGTCCCTTCCGGAAGCTCTGTTTGACTGGAAGAAGCCATGAGCTTCCCGCGCTCATCCACAATGAACACCTTCGTTCCGTCGCCAAACTTCTGGTAATCGAGACTTTCGAACAAGTCGGACAAATAGACACTCAGGCGCATAAAACCGACCTCACGCAGCTGGAATGGCTCATTCGAATCGATTATTCTGCGCAGCATGGAGATGCGTCCGTGCCGGGCATCGTTCTCAATCTGTTTCCACAGCGTTGTTTTCCCATACTCTTCCTTGGGGAAGTCCTGATACCACCCCTTGTCTTGAATGCGATCGATATGATACAAGTCAAATAACCGACTCTTCACCTTCAGCGGATCGCTGTCTCCGTATTCGTTGTAAATTTCGGGGAGGCTTTTGTTATGGAGATAAATGGACAGCCAAGTATTGCGATCCGTCGCTTCCATCGTACTGACGAACTTGGGGAGCAAATATTTGGTTGTCGCTTCGTAGCTGACCCAGCCTTCCTCATAATGCCGCAGATGACTGGCCAGCGTCTCATCGAAATAAATGAGTTCGGAAAGACGCACCGCGTCGTCCATCTTATACCCGATATTATTCTTCATCTGCTGCAAGATCCCTTGGAAATTGCCGCGGATTTGCTTCGTGATGGAATCCACGAATATCGAATTGGAGGCATAACCGACGAGCAGCACCGGAACGATAATGAGCAGACAATAAGACAGCATTAATTTATAACCGAACGGCAAATATTTTCGTGTCCTTCCGCGCTTCATTCCGTCACGCCTTCCCATTCCAATCTCGTGCCATCCTCAGTAATCGCTTAGGCCCGGCTTCTTCTGTATTCCAATGGGGTCATGCCGAACATTTCCTTGAACTGCCGGCTAAAGTAAGGCAGGTATCTATACCCGACTTTATCGGCGACCTCGTAAATTTTTAAGCTGTGGTCCGCTAGCATCTCACTCGCTTTCCGCATACGCAGTGAAATGACGAAATCGCTGAAATTTTGCCCCGTCTCCTCTTTAAACAACAAACCAAGATAATTGGGGGAAAATGAGAAATGATCGGCCACGTCACGCAGCGTTACATTATCATGCAGCATGCTTTCCACGTATTCCATCATGTCTTGGACCAGCTTCCAGTTCTTCTTCCGCTTCTTCTGTTGAAGCATTTCCGACAGCTCAAATACTCTTCGGCGCAGCCAAGATAAGATATCGTCCACCGTTTCGAAATGAAGCAGAATGTCGAGATTTTTCAACTCAAGCCCCAGCATCCGGAACAAATCCTCGTTCAAAGTATGCAGGTACTCATCCAGCTTCATGATGATATACATCGCAAAGTTGCAAACCGTAAATTTGGTCCTCAGGCTCCACGTAACTCGAAACAGCTGCTCCAGCTCATCATGGATACGGACAAGCTCATACCTAGTCATTGCCTCGAACAATGAGTCCAGCTGAACCTCCAAATTCCTAGCGTCTTCCATGTCCCCGGCGTGCACTTCACCAAACTCAATGACTTTTCCTTTGCCATGAAACATCTTGTAATCGAGCGCCTCTACCGCTTCCCGGTAAGATTCCTGCAGGTCTGTCATTGAGGCCACACAGCCCCCTAAGCCGCAAGTCACCGTAAAAGGTTGCGGCCCTTGGATACGGTTCAGCAAATTACCTAATGGGCTGATATCCATACCGCCTTCCAGCAAAAACGCAATGCGATGATGACCCATACGGCATAGATGCTGAATCCCCTGCTCCTTCAGCAGCACGGCAGCGTAAGTGAAAAACTTCGCCAGCAGCTTCTGCTTCTCCTTCGTCCCATACGAGTTCAGCTTCCAGGTCAAATCGTCTATTTCCAAGACCGAAATCCGAGCAGGCCAAACGATCTCATGCATCCGATATTCACTGAGGAGCAATTCCAGCGTCTCCTGTTCAAACGTACCTTCCAGCAGCTGCAGCATATACTCGTTCTTCACGATCGGCACCATCCGCTTGAATGCCTTTTCCGTCTGTAACCGCTTTCGATCCGCATCGAGCTCATTTCGCACTTTTTTAAGCGATTGAATCAGTTCCTCGTCATCCATCGGCTTCAGAACGTAGCTGCATGCGTTTAGGGACAGCGCTTGCTTCACATAGTTAAAATCCTGATGTCCGCTGACAAAGATGACACGCAGATGCTTCTGCTTCTCCAAAGCGTTCTTGGCCAGCTCAATTCCAGACATGTTCGGCATGCGGACATCGGTAACGAGAATATCAACCCGCTGCTGCTCGATCACACGGCATGCCGCAAACCCATTGTTCACCGCGTCTACCACCTGCATCCCCAGTTCAGACCAAGGAATAAAGGTCTGCATCCCTTCCAAATCAAGCTGCTCATCATCGGCCAAAAGGACTCTATACATGGTCATCCACTCCATTTGCTTGATGAAATCACCCAGCCAGGTGAAGCAAAGCTTCAAATCCTATTTTGTCCCACGAAAATCATTCAACGTTGCCCGTAAGCATCAACTAGCTCGAAAAAGAATTTTGAGACAAACCGAATCCATTGAATAAGGGGTATACCGCTAGCAGCATACCCCTTTTGATCCGCGAAGCGGCCTATGCGTTTATTGTCCGTTTAACTTCTTCAAGTTCTCCTGCCATTTTGCCGTTTTAAACTGCAGCAGACTGTCATATCCCGCTGCTTGGGCATCTTTCTCCGCTTGATCGAGGATTTCCAATACTTCTTCATCACTCTTCGCGTAAAGCGCCTTCGCCCTTGCTTCTAAGAAAATATCTTCTACAGTCTGCTGTATAATCCCTTCTTCACTATCCGGCATCGGATCTAAATTAATGAATTCTGTGGCATCGGCTTGAGTCTTCCACGTAATTTCAGACTGCCAGCGGGTTGCCCAGTTGCGCTGATCCTCCGGAAGCGTCATTTCATATTTTGCTTTCGACGTATCGATATATACCGTATTCCCGTTCCATTGGAAATTTGTCGTGATTCCTTGCAGCTTCGACAGTCCTTCATTATCACTTATATACTTCTCTGTAAAGATCGGCGCTCCGTCTTCATCGACGCTGTCCCAATATTCGCCCTCCGGTCCCCAGAAAATCACACGCTGCCCTTCAGGACCTGTATACCAATCGAGGAAAGCGAAAATTTTCTCTGGATCTTCCGCAGCTTTCGTAATGACACTTACGTTCCAGCCTAATTTATTATACGTGCCGGTAAATATTTTATTTTTGTCCAGCCCTTCCTTATGGATCGGCCAAATCATGAAATACCCTGCATCCGGATCTTGAGCCGTCAGCTGGATATGCCCTTCCATTCCGACCTCCGTGGGACTCGCCGAAGCGATAACTGCCACACGGCCCGTGTTCACCTTCTCCTTAATCTGGTCGAGCGTCTGGGTGAACGCATCCTGACTCATCAGCTTTTCACGAAACAAGCGGCTGGCAAACTGTGTAGATTCACGGAATACCGGGTCCGTGAAAATTGAAGTTAACTGATCTCCATTCGGAACCCCCCGAATGCCGACATAGATGTTCGGATGATTTTCAGCAAATGCCGAATAAAGCACATCCAGCCCTTGCCCTTCTTTCGCTAAGTACGGATCGAACGGAACAACGTCCGGGTAGTTTTCTTTCACCATCGTTAAGTAATTATAGAAGTCTTCTGTGGTCTCAAGCTTCGGGGATCCCAGTTCTTCGTAAATCTTTTTGTTCACGACATAGCCTGCATTCCCGTTCGGCTGATTCGTGTACCAGTTCGGGAACTGATAGACTTTGCCATCGGGAGACCGCAGCATGTTCAGCCCTTCTTCGCCAAGCCATTCCTTCAGGTTCGGATATTTTTCCAAATAATCGTCATAAGGCACCAGCATGCCGGCTGCACGCAGCTTTTCCACATCTGCGCCGCGCTCCATCCAAATGACATCCGGCAGTTCATTCGAAGCAATCATCGTATTCAGCTTTTGTGCAGCGTTCCCTCCAGAGTTAATCGCTTCGATGTTGACCTTCATATTTTCTTTAATCCATGCGGTGGCTTTGTCCCCGCCCCATTCCGGCATCGTGTACCAGTCATAATTACCATAGAAACTAAACTCAACCGGCTCGCTTCCCAACTGAAAAATTCCATTTTCTCCGCTGTCTTCCCCGCTATTATTCTGCTCGCTGATATTGCCTTGTTCGTTGTTTGTATTTTGACCGCCTTCCCCATTGCCGCCTGACTCATTGTTCGAGCAGCCAGCCAGTACTGCCGCCGCGATCAGCAAGATCGCCATCGCATACAGCATGATTCTCCTTATGGCCATCATTCGTACAACCCCTTTTCATCCAATGGTTATATGTTTAAAGCAATAGGCTTTAAACTCCTGCAAACATGCCGACTTACTCTTTTAATGAACCGACCAGCACACCCTTGACGAAATATTTCTGTACGAATGGGTAGACGAGCATAATAGGAATGGTCGCCACCATCATCGTAGCCATGGACAGAGATTTAGTCGTCACGGTCTGCATGCTGGCCATCCGCCCCTGTGAAGCAGAATCGAGCTGCGCCATTTGCTCTGTCATAATATTGGAATTCAAAATTTGCTGCAGCATCGTCTGGATTGGAAGCAGCTTTTCCTCCGTAATATAGATACTGGGCAGGAACCACTCGTTCCAATGGTATACCGCAGTGAACAAGGACAGCGTCGCAATGACTGGACCGGAAAGCGGAAGAACGATTCGCGCGAATGTTCCCCAATTGCCGCAGCCGTCGATTTTGGCCGCCTCTTCCAATCCGGCCGGAAGACCCTTGAAGAACGTTCGAAAGATAATCATGTTCCATACACTGATTAGACCGGGGATAATGAACACCCAGAATGAATTCATCAGTCCCATGCCGCGAATCAGCAGAAACGTGGGAATCAGACCGCCGCTGAAATACATCGTAATGATGCAGAAGACCATATAGAACTTCCGCCCGATCAGCTCTTGCTTGGTCATTCCGTAAGCGAAGATGGCGGTCGCTAAAATCGACAGGAAGGTTCCAATAACCGTTCGCAGGACGGAAATATAAAATCCGTTCAGCAGCCGTTCATCATTAAAAACGACCTTATAATTTTCAAATGTAAATTGTCTGGGCCAAAACGTAATGCCGCCCTTCAGCGTATCCATCCCGTTGTTGAAGGAAATGACCGCGCCATTCCAGAACGGGTAAAACGTCACAAATGCGAGAATGACAAGAAGCAGATGGATCACGATGACCATAATCCGATCGCCGTAAGTCAATTTGATCAACGCGGCATACCTCCCTTCATGCAGTCGCTCATACTTCGTCGACTCGTACTGTACATTACCATAGGCTGTTGCCCGATCTGCGCGCCAAATAGTTGGCGAGCGTGAGCAGTCCGACGCTGATCACCGCCTTGAACAATCCGACGGCTGCAGCATAGGAATAACGAGAATTCTGTATTCCAATACGGTACACATACGTGTCGATGACATCCGCTACATCTCGGAGTACAGGATTGGTGCCCAGCAGCAGGATGTCTTCGAAGCCTGCACTCAGCAAATTGCCTATCGCAAGAATCATGAAAATAATGACGACCGGCATAATCGAAGGCAGTGTGATGAGGAACATTTGCTTGAATTTGCTAGCGCCGTCCATTGAAGCGGCTTCATATAAATGAGGATCAATGCCCGCAATCGCCGCTAAATACACAATGGAGGCAAAGCCAATTTCCTTCCAGACACCGGTAGCGACAATAATGCCCCAGAAATATTCCGGAAGCGCCAAGAAATGAATCGGTTCATCGATCAAGTGGATTCTCTCCAGCATGATGTTAACGCTTCCATTATCTGTTGAAAGCAGCGACATGACAAAACCGGCAACAATGACCCAAGATAAAAAGTGAGGCAGGTAGCTTACTGTCTGAACGACCCGCTTGAACAGCATATGGCGGACTTCGTTCAGCATCAACGCAAGGAGGATCGGCGCAGGAAACCCGATAACAAATTTCAGCAGACTGAGAACAATCGTGTTTCGCATCACTTCCCCGAATTCGGGGGCATTAAAGAACATTCTAAAATGCTTAAAGCCCACCCACGGACTCTCGGACATGCCGCCGAATATGTTGTAATCTTGAAACGCCATAAGTACGCCGTACATGGGTAAGTAAGCAAAAATAAAAATAAGTACAAGTGCAGGCCATACCATCAGCTGAATATCCCATTGCCTCGCAAATCGCAATAGAAGCGAAGGCTTTCGCTTTCGCGGCCCAGTAGATTTCATGTCGGGCTCCAAATCCTTGCCTATGGACTGCACGGACTCTCGGTCTGCGATGGGTTCCATGAAGTACCCCCTTTCGTGTTTATAGCTTTATTGTAAAAAGGATAGAAGCGCATTACTATTTGACGATTCAACTAAAAATGATACTTTTCAATTCAATCTGAATCGGATAAGGAATAGAACAAACAAAAAAGGACGAACCTCGTATTCGCCCTTTATCAATAGATTATTTTGTCTATGTAATAAACGTCTGTTTACTACAGCTGCTCCGCATTTTGTAAAGCATGCTCCCAGCTTGGGAAATAGTATAGAGCATTCTGCATCAATTCAGGATCGCTTTGCTTAACCTTCTTTTTGCTGAGCGGTTCGCCGGATTGCTGCAGCTGCTGAATTTTGGACAGCACTTCCTCAGCACCCATACGGATTTCCATCTGTGATCACCACGCTTTCTTTTATCTCTAGTATTTCTATAACGAGTCCCTAGTATACCCTCCCTTTCAATCTTGAATTCTCTTCTTTTCACTGGAACAGCCGAATCTACTTGGTCAGCCGTTTGGGAGAATGCATTGTCTGTCCAAACCATCCATTTAAAGGAAGCGGAATTTATACTTTGAATATCCTCCTCTTTTGGTTCTCCTCAGAATGAAGTCACTCATACAGGGCACACTATAATTGCTTAATCAATATGGGATGAACATCATCCAAATCGCCTATTTACAAACTTATACGCATTTCTCGACATTTCTTTTCATAAAATGGTTTACAAAGCATGGAGACCGTAATAAACTAATAAAAGTGACAAAATTCACATTACATGTCAAGCTGGTTTGTGTAATATTTCACAAATTAGTTTTTTGGGAAATACCCGTTCAAAATACGAGCCTTTCCTGAACAAAAAATCGCTAAAAGGGGTAATTGCACATGTCTGAGCTTTCTACACAGCAAGCCGCTTCGGCGGCAGGACTGTCCGACCTGCTGGAGCAGCTGGCAAAACCTGAGGTGCAGCAGTCTTTAACGGTTCTGTTAGAGCAGCTGCCGCAAATTACGAAGATGTTAACTGAATTGTCCGGAACGTATGAAACATTGAAGACCATCGCTACAGACGAAGTCTTCGTGAACGACCTGAAGGGCGGTTTCGAGGAAATGGTGAAGCCCATTCAGGAAAAAGCAAAATATATTGCTTCTGCCGCTATCGAAGCAGGCGATCGTTCCCATCACCAATCCGAAGTTATTGGTGTTTTTGGCGTCATGAAATTGCTGAAGGATCCTCAAGCGCAAAAAATGCTGCACTTTATTAAATCCATGCTTGATGTATTGAACGAAAGAGAAGCACGCAGATAAGGTACACCTGATAATACGGAACGGAGGATGAACATGTCTAAACATATCTTAATTTTAGGCGGAGGTTACGGCGGACTGCTTAGCGCAATCACGGCCCGCAAATATATGTCTGCCGAAGAAGCATACATTACCGTTGTAAACCGCTACCCGACTCATCAAATTATTACGGAATTGCATCGTCTGGCTGTCGGCAATGTATCTGAAAAAAATGTAGCTCTTCCATTGAACAAATTGCTGGAAGGCAAGCAAATCGATCTGCAGATTGATTCGGTGGAAAGCATCCATCCGGACGAAAATAAAGTTCGTCTTGCCAGCGGCAAAACACATAGCTATGATTTGCTCGTGATCGCCCTCGGAAGCGAAACCGCATATTTTGGTATCCCAGGCTTGCAGGAACACAGCTTCATCCTGAAATCGGTTGACGATGCGATCCGCATTCAAGAACACATTGAAGCGAAGCTGAATGCTTATGCCAAAACGAAAAATAAAGCTGACGCAACGTTCGTCGTTGGCGGAGGCGGCTTGACCGGTGTAGAATTAGTCGGCGAATTGGCAGACATGCTGCCAGATATGTGCCGCGCTAGAGGTATCGACTATAAAGAAGAGGTTTCTCTCTATTGCGTTGAAGCAGGTCCTTCTATTCTGGCTGGTTTCCCGGCTGACCTCATCGAACGTGCACAAACCAGCTTGGAAAAACGCGGTGTTCAATTCCTTACTGGCGTGCCAATCACCGAAATGAAGGAAACCGAAGTCTTCTTGAAAGACGGCAGCTCGATCCCTACCTCTACCCTTGTATGGTCTGGAGGCGTTCAAGGCAATCAGGTGGTTGCGAACTGCGGTATCGAAGTGAACCGTGGACGCGCCACAGTGAATGAGCACCTTCGCTCTACATCTCATGAGAACATTTTCCTTGCTGGCGACAGCGCAGTTGTATTCGGACCGGATAATAACGGACGTCCTTACCCGCCAACGGCTCAATTAGCATGGCAAATGGGCGAATGTGTCGGATACAATCTGTTCGCTGCCATCAAAGGCGCAAATCTTCAAGAATTCAATCCGGTCTTCTCCGGTACATTAGCGAGCCTCGGACGTAAGGATGCAATCGCTACGATCGGTTCGAGCCAAACGAAGCTGAAAGGTATGCCGGCTTCCTTAATGAAAGAAGCCAGCAACATTCGCTACTTGTCTCACATCCACGGTCTATTCGCAGTAACCTATTAATCATTTATTGTCCTCATAAGGACATTGTCTGCTCCCTGTTTTGCAGGTGCCTTAAGCACTTCCCAAAACAGGGATTTTTTTTTGAAAAAAACTTTACATCGCGTTTCAAAAGATATGTATAATGGACTATATAAATGAATGGAAAAAGGCAAACCTCTCGAAAGATTGGGACGCAAAACCACGGGTCTAAAGCCTTATTGCTATGACGGCCGGGTTGCCCTCAGGTGACAGCACTATGTTCGGTGTCCTTGGTTTGAGGGGTTTTACTAAACATGGGGAGTGAAACATCTTTTATATGGAAGACGGGGAACTAAAGCCGTTGATTCTCAGGCTGACCAAGGAACTTATAGGGAACTGCAAGTATTGTAAGTTGATCATTTCTAATCCAGAAACCACCAATCCCATTTACTGTGCTAAATTCACCGGAGAAATGCGGCCGACTCCATTAAACGTTACAACCTGTTTAGCGTGTGGAGAATATAAGACGAACACATAGTATTCGAAGAAGATTCGGTTTGCGATACCGAATCTTTTTTTCACTTCTATTTTCAGCTTAATTTCAGCTTTATGGTATTCAATAACAGTAGTTAAGCATTTGAAACAGAAAGAGAAGATCTAAGCATGCACGGTGTAGTACAGTATTATTTTGTAATTCAGGCCATAACAACGCGTACTGCCTTCCACAAACTTAAATCGACAAAACCCCACCTATCCGGTGGGGCAATCCTCTATATTTAGAAACCTTTATACTGCGGCTCTTCGTTCTCCAGCTGCTGGATGCGGCCTTCGATTTGCTGAACGATTTGCTGTGTCGACTGAGCAGCACTCTCAAACATCGTTTTAGCTTCTTGATTTTGTGTGCTTAATGCAAACTGCTCCATGCTTGCTTGTGCACTTTTGAGCGAAGCCAATGTTGTTTTCACTTGAGTTGCGACGGTCACTGGTATTTGCCTCCTTTATTTCACTTTATTTGGGACTCCATTAAGTCGTAAAACACGACAAATATAATATGTCTTATCCGTTGCAGATCATACCTGTATCCCCCAACGCCTAATCCTTCCTTTCCACCCTTTCAATTCGGAAATCCCTTTATTTTTACATCATAAAATTCTGACCATTTGCAAAAAATTTTGGTGATCTATTGACTAAGGTTCTCAGAAGGAGGTGTAGAAATCATGCCGGACTGGTTAGAAATTGCATTACGAACCTTATTATCGATTATCGTACTGTTCTTTTTGACAAAGCTGCTGGGTAAACGCCAAATATCCCAGTTGTCCTTTTTCGAATATATAACAGGCATTACCATCGGCAGCTTAGCCGCCTATATCTCTTTAGATTTAGAAGCGAATTGGTATCTAGGTCTTGTCTCTTTAGGCGTTTGGGTGCTTTTCTCGCTAATGATCGAATTCGTGCAGCTTAAGAGCAAGCCGTTTCGTGATTTTGTCGAGGGTAAATCAACGATCTTGATCAAGGATGGCAAAATTCTCGAAGACAATATGAAAAAAGAACGGCTGACTTCTGATGAACTGCTGCAGCAGTTAAGAAGAAAAAATATATTCAAAACCGCAGATGTAGAATTTGCCTTAATCGAACCGAGCGGTGAAATCAATGTACTATTGAAAAAAGATTACCAACCGATATCCCCTTCCAAGTTAGGTATCAAAACAGGTCCAGAACAGGAACCACAGACGGTGATCATGGACGGAAAAATATTAGATGAGCCACTTGCTACGATCGGATTAAGCAGAGAATGGCTTCACACCGAATTAGACAAACTAGGAATGACCTTGGAAAACGTGTATCTCGCAGGTCGATTCATATGGACAGCTGTATGTCGATTTATTTGATGATCAGATCAAGGTTCCTTCTCCTCAGCTTAAAGCAACCTTGCTGGCCACCCTAAAAAAATGTGAGGCGGACATTGAGATGTATGGTCTGTCTACCCAACATCCCGAAGCCAAACAAATGTATGAGACGTGTTCTGAACAGTTGGTTCATATCATTAGCGACCTCAAGCCGATATTGACGCGATAGGAGTTGACCTTTCATGTCCAACAGCAAGAAAAAAAAGCTGACAGCTGTTCAGCAGGAATATCAGCAGCTCGCCAGTCAGCGGGAACCAAAGCGGCGGGTTGTAAAAAACTGCATTGTCGCTTACATCGTTGGGGGAGCCATCTGTTTACTTGGTCAAGCGATTCAAGATATGTTCGTTCGGTGGGGAGGATTCGACAAAACGGAGGCTGCCAGTCCAACGGTAGCCATTCTTATATTAATCTCCGTCATTTTAACGAGCTTGGGAGTATATGACAAAATTGCTCAGTGGGCTGGCGCAGGCACGGCCGTTCCCGTCACCGGGTTTGCCAATTCAATGGCATCCGCTGCCATTGAACATCGAAGCGAAGGGCTGGTCCTGGGCGTTGGAGGCAAAATGTTCAAGCTGGCCGGTCCAGTATTCGTATTTGGCATTGTCGCTGCTTTTATCATCGGGATCCTTCATTTGATATTTAATCCTAATGCAGTTGGAGGCGGATCCTAACATGTTGAAAGGTCACCAAAGCTGGACCTTTGAAAATAAACCGGTGATTGTTTCTTCCGCAACCGTTGTCGGCCCTTTCGAAGGAGACGGACCGCTCGGCGACGATTTTGATATTATCCATGGAGATTCCAGACTCGGGCAGGACAGCTGGGAAAAGGCAGAACGAACCTTAATGGAGGAGGCCTCGAGCCTGGCCATTGAGAATGCCAAGCTTACAAAAGACCAAGTCCAATTTTATGTGGGCGGGGACTTAATGAACCAAATCATTAGCAGCAGCTTTGCCGCACGCACATTAGCGATCCCCTACCTCGGTGTATTCGGTGCCTGCTCGACTTCGATGGAAAGCTTGGCCATTGCGGCGATGCTCGTCAATTCTGGCTCAGCTAAATATGCATTAGCCGGTACTTGCAGTCACAATGCAACAGTCGAAAAACAGTTTCGTTATCCAACGGAGTACGGCTCTCAGAAGCCTCCTACCGCTCAATACACCGTTACCGGCTCAGGAGCTGCCGTTGTAGCGGAGAAAGGCATTGGGCCCGTTATCACTTCGGCGACGATTGGCCGTGTCATCGATATGGGCATTTCCGATCCTTTCAATATGGGTGCGGCGATGGCACCTGCTGCGGTAGATACCATTCAGGCCCATTTTCGTGATTTGGAGATCGAGCCGAGCTACTACGATTTAATTGTGACGGGAGATTTGTCTAAAGTCGGTTACCAAATTGCTCTGGATTTGTTCGAGAAGCATAAATTCCCTATCAAGCAAACCAAATACAATGACTGCGGAATGATGATCTATGACTACGACCGCCAAATGGTTCAAGCTGGCGGGAGCGGATGCGGATGCTCGGCCGTGGTCACGTATGGACATTTGCTCAATCGAATGCGCAAAGGGGAACTCCGCAGAATACTTGTCGTCGCAACAGGTGCTCTGCTATCTCCTCTCTCCTACCAGCAGGGGGAAAGCATTCCTTGTATCGCGCATGCCGTATCGATTGAAGCAGGGGAGGTGTCTGTATGATCTATTTATGGGCCTTCCTCATTGGCGGACTGATCTGTATGATCGGTCAGATCTGCTTTGACGTATTCAAGCTGACTCCCGCACATACGATGTCACTCCTTGTGGTGGTTGGAGCCATTGTGGACGGGGTCGGTCTATACGATCCTTTAGTCAATTTCGCAGGAGCAGGCGCATCCGTGCCGATTACCAGCTTCGGCAACTCGCTAGTACACGGTGCACTGCAGGAGTTAAAAACGAACGGATGGATTGGCATCATCACAGGGATCTTCGAAGTCACGAGCGCCGGGGTCTCCTCCGCCATCATCTTCTCCTTCCTCGCCGCTCTCATAGCCAAACCTAAAGGCTGACGGAACGTTTTAACAAGCATAGAGCAGCCCTGCTCGTCCACCCGGGCTGCTGCCATGCTCCGTCAAAAAACAATTGACAAGGATGATAGGATTCCAGTATTCTATGTACAGAAAGAAAACTACATAGTCCTTGTTAAAGGGGAGTAGCTGTACAACAAAGTCGTCATTACGTAGCATTTTATGCTTCCGGCTTTGTTGGCAATATGACATTGTTAGCGAGACCTTTACCTTTTGGGGTAAAGGTCTTTTTTGATGGGATGAATAGACCTTTACCTTCGGGGAAAGGTCTTTTGTATTTTTCTTTAACCATATGAAATCAAAAGGAGACATGCGTATGGATTTATCATTAATTCTTGAGTATGGCTGGGTACTTTTGATTCTTGTCGCTTTAGAAGGCTTGCTCGCAGCAGACAACGCATTAGTGCTGGCGATCATGGTGAAGCATCTTCCGGATGAAGAACGGAAGAAAGCTCTGTTCTACGGGCTTGCCGGTGCATTCGTCTTTCGATTTGCTTCCTTGTTCGCCATTTCGTTCCTCGTCGATGTTTGGCAGGTGCAGGCGATCGGAGCCGTCTATTTGCTGTTCATCGCCCTCAACCACTTCTTCCGAAAATGGGTCGTTCGCAAACGCGGGGGCGAGCATGAGGAAACAAAGCCTGCCGAAGAAAACAAGAAAGGAAAGAGCTTCTGGAGCACCGTGTTGAAGGTAGAGCTTGCCGACATGGCCTTCGCTGTTGACTCGATCTTGGCCGCCGTCGCGCTTGCGGTGTCCTTGCCCGGGACGCCAATCCCAAAGATCGGCGGACTAGATGGCGGTCAGTTCCTCGTCATCTTCGCCGGTGGACTCATCGGATTGATCATTATGCGTTTCGCCGCGTCCTTCTTCGTCAAGCTGCTGAAGGAAAGACCGGGTCTTGAAGCAGCAGCCTTCGTGATTGTAGGATGGGTCGGTGTCAAACTCATCGTCTATACGCTGTCCCACCCGGCTTTATCGATACTGCCGGAAGGCTTCGCAAAGTCGCCTGTATGGAAAGCGACCTTCTATATCGTATTGGTGTTGGTCGCTCTGGCCGGATGGTTTCTCTCTAAGCCGCAAAAGCAGGACGAACAAAAACAAGAAACCACCGCTCATGGTTCATAAGACATGAGAAAAACTACTATCGAAGTCCTTTGATTCGAGCATGAGTTCATACGAACATAAGGTGGGTGTGGGTAATGCCTCCGGGACGACCCACACCTTTATTTCTAAATCATATGTTTCATATTTGTTTACGAAATCGATGTAATATACCAAACTCCGTCCTTCTGCTGCACTTCAATCTAAAGTGGTTCAATCGCCTCCCAATCAACGGGCTTCTCGATGTCTGTAGACTGGTTATGGGCTGACATAGATTCTATATTCCCAAGGTCCAAGCTTGACAGCATACCTTTCCTCGATTGCCGTCATCTCCCCTTGCGTGAAGGACCGATACGTTCCCGCTATAGATTGTGTCGATACTTCCCCCTCAATCTCAGCAGCAGATAAATTCATGATCACGAGCACAGTATTTTCATTTTTCGTTCTCTCGAAGGCCAGCAGCTTCGGATCAGTGGTTTCCAAGAAATAAATATATCCGCCGGACGATCCGTTCCACAGCGCCTCATTTTCCTTTTTTAACCGAATGAGATCTTGGTAAAAAGACTGCATCGATAAATCATCCCACGAGATATTATCTTTCTCGAAAAATTCGAGCCTTTTGTCCAGTCCCGCTTCTTGTCCTGAATAAATCAGCGGAATGCCGGGAACGGTAAAGTTTAGAACAGCCATTGCCTCTACGGCATCGCCCAATCGTTCGAACTCCGTGCCCGTCCATGAATTCTCATCGTGATTCGTAATGAAGTTCAGGGGATACGTGCCCTCAGGATAGAGACGCTCAACTCTTGTAAAATGGTGCTTTACATGTGAAGCATCTTTCTCGCCCTTAGCAATGTCGTTCGTGATGTGGTACAGTTCCCAGCCGTAATTGGCATTAAACGATTGGTCTAGCAGTTCCAGCACTTTATCGTCCTCCGCCAGCATATAAACCGGCTTGATTTGTTCCAATTGCTTGCGTGCTTCTTCCCAAAATGGGACCGGGACGCCGTTGGCATAATCAGCGCGGAAGCCGTCGATGTCGTACTTGGACACCCAATATTTCATCGCATCGATCATCGCAGCCTTCATCTCTTCATTGTCAAAATTCAAATCGGCGACATCCAGCCAATTCGTCCCAGGGGGATGAACGATCTGGCCTTCGCTGTCTGTCGTGTACCAGCTTGCTTCTTCCGTCCATACATGGTCCCAGCCGGTATGATTGGCGACCCAGTCCAACAATACTTTAAAGCCCATTTCATGCGCCTGATCAACAAGCGCTTTAAAGTCTTCTGCCGTTCCATATTCTGGATTAACCGCTTTATAATCTTGAATGGCATAATACGAACCCAGAGTACCGTTCCGGTTCTTCTCCGAGATCGGATGGATCGGCATAAACCACAGCACATCCACCCCCAATTCCTTTAATCTTGGCAGATGCTCCGCAAAGGCTTGAAAAGTCCCTTCTTCGGTGTACTGTCTTACGTTCACCTCATAAATCACAGCGTTTTTCGACCATTCAGGAATTTGAACCTGGCTCACCTTCATCGCCCTCCGCTCATTGGATTGCGGCACTGCGGGCTGTTCCCCGCCCCGCTCTTCTTGATTTGCAGCCTTGTCCGTGCTTTGCTCCATTTGTTCTTCGACTTCCTTCGGTTTATCCGGCGGAGCATTGTTCGAACACGCACTAACCATAAAAAAACAAATGAATGCAGCGATCAGACATTTCATCGTTTTCACTGGATCGTCTCACCCTTTTATCATAATGGATGAATTATCATCTTTTAAGAAAAATTCAAACTTCGGTTATGAAATGCATTGTGAGGAATGTTCTGGAAAGCGCATTCATAACTGTTTAGGCCGCAGTCTCTTTTTGAACGCGCATTGGATCTTAACGTTATTATATAGGATAAATATAGCTTGAACTAGGCAGGAAGACATATCTTTCCTGCTAGGATGTTACAAACCGATGGGGAAGCTTACTTCCGGCTAGTGCAGAGGTGGACGGAATCGATATAAAAGCGAAGAAGGCGAGGCATGTTTCAGCCTCGCCTTCTTCGCTTTTCATTATCTCCCAATTCTACCATTTTGGTCAAAAGATGGTCTCATCGGTATAAAGCTTCTTTGCGGCTTCGTCATTTACTTCACCTCCTTCCAACAGCAGAGATAGACGTTCAATATATTCCGGACACACGATACAAAGGATACACCCGTGCTCATTTGGATTCTGTTCATTTGATGTAAAGTTCAGCCGCATCAAGTCACCTAAAAGCTCCATCTCTTCCGGTCTCAATATGATCTCGACCTTTCGATACGACGGTTCCTTATGTCGCATCTGATCAACCATCCGCTTCAGCAATGCCCTCGTCGGCGAACGGCTTTCATATGGTGCTGAAATATAAAATAGTTCGATTCTCAATTTTTTCCCATCTGATTCGTAAAGCCCGTTAGGGAGTGTGACATACCCTGCCGCCGCAATCGGCTTTTGATCGATATCGAGCGCTAAGAAAAGTTCGCCTTCATAGAGAAATCCAGTTAATAGACGGCAAAAATCTACGATTTGAAATGAAGAGTTAATTTCTTTACGATTTGCAAGCAAATAGCGCAGCCCTGCCTCCGACAGCTCTTCATCGTCTGCAGCAGCAACAATTGAGTACGTCACGCGGTGCTCCCCCTCTTCTCGTCCTTGATCATTATGCGCTGCACGCGGTCCATAAATTGCCCGAACGGCACCTCATAGATCCGATGCGTATCCAGGGTGTCATCATTGATCCGTGATCCCTCAAATTTCCCGTACAGCGCAAGCAAATAACGATTTTGTTTATATGCATGAAAAGAGACCGTATCCACCTGTTCTCCCGCAAGAATTTGGACAAGATAATGAAGACCCTTAAAAAATGCTCTAGTTCCAAGATACGACTCGCGGACAGCGACTCTTTCGATCCATACGTTCTTTCGTGTGCCTTCTGACGATTCTAAAAAATCGTAGACGAATCCACCAGCGGCAATGACTTCATGCTGATTGTTTTGGACGATAACCGCTTTTCCTTGTGCAAGGGCGCGATATGCGCCAAAGCAAGTGTCCTTGATGGATGAAGGAGGCGTGAATTGATGGCGGCAATCAAGTAGAAAATCGAGATACAATTGAGCCTTGTCGTCACCATCGACAAGCACTGCCCGATAAGCCATAGATGTTCCTCCTAGTTCAATCTCTTGTGCGGCACCACACCTCCGTTTACGCACCCTCCGCACATCTATATCCACTTTAACTCCCGCACTATTCATGCACTAGTTACAGCTGTCATGAAAGGTGTCATTACAATTGTCACTTTCCAGCTGGAGCTGCAGTTATGTATGATAGTACCGAGGTGAACGACGAATGCGTTCTATATTAATAAGAGGGGTCGGAATGACCCTCATACTATATTTTCTCTTCCTATCTGCCGCTCACGCCCAATCTCCCTCTATCCCTAGAGTAGAAATGCTAGTGGATGATGCTGCTGTAAGTGAACTGAGCGACCCGAGTACAGCTTGGAAACAATACCGTCCTCCCGTCGACAGCGGTGAAGAAACGATGTGGCTACGACTTACGCTGGAACCAGAGGCGGAAGGCAGCCACCTGTTTCTATACCCCGTCCCGCGATATTATGAAATCTATCAAGACGGCATGCAAATCTATCGATCTTCGGAACAATCGCCGGAGGATCCTCGGACTTCGCGTCTTTTGTTCTGGAATATCGTCCAGCTGGATGAAACTGAAGAACATGGCCAACTATACATTCGACTGGAGGGACGTGCTCCATTCATGATGTTCGCGGACAGTGAGACCGATCTCTTCTGGCAGATGCTGAAGCTGGACGGCGCTAATCTCATCCTGGTCATTGCCTTTACGGTCATCAGCGCGTTCACCTTGCTGCTTTATTTTGTGAATCGCAGAATGCGTCTTTTGCTGTATTACACCCTTTTCCTATTTCTTCATTTCGTCGTGCTGTTATCCGGAACGCAGCTCTTGTCCAAGCAGCTGCTCTTTGAACTGCCACCGGTCGCTTACTTCTACTGGTATCTCATTGGCAATTTTCTAGACTTCACCCTGCTGCTGCTGTTATTCCGCCAGCTTCTGCCGGAGCGCGATGGAAGGCGGGTCTATCAATTAGCCGCGGTTTATGCCGGAATCGGTATATTTTCCGTCGCGTTGGTCTCCATCTATCCTCCGTCCTATCACGCCATTTTGAACGTAACCGGTATGATCAGTTTGATTGGAGTGCGTTTGTTCGTGCTCGTATTATCAGCTATTTCGTTGAGACGACACCGCGATTCGGAATTGCTCATCTTCACCATAGGCTTCGCCGTATTCGTGGCGCTGGATTTGCTCCTAAGCATCGCCATGCAGTTTGTGAATGTAACGTGGGTGTACGTCCTAAAAATGATTCAACCGCTTGCCATCGTAGTGCCAGGGGCGATGATTATTATTCGTCATTATCGAATAGCGGAGCGTAAGGCGAAGGATTATTCCGATGCGCTGCAGCGGCTGACAGAGCAGCTGCAGGAGGACAATGTAAGGCTCGAGGAAAGCGTCTCGGAAAGAACGACCGAGCTGGAAGACGTTCATCAGCTGCTCTTGGGACACGTGCAGGAGAAGGCAGCCGCAGAGTTGGAGATGGCCGCTCTCACCGAGCGAAACCGAATTGCGGGGGAGATTCATGACATTGTCGGCCATACGTTAACAACAACGATTGTGCAGCTAGAAGCCGGGAAGATGCTGGTGGATAAATCTCCAGATCAAACACGTGAAAGATTGGAAATTGCTCAGGAATTGGTGCGCAAAGGATTGGAGGAAATCCGAGGTTCTGTAAGGCTGCTGCGAGAGGCAGAATGGAGCTATGATCTGACCGGCGCATTGGAGAAGCTATTGAAGGAAACGGAGGAAACGGCAAAAGTGGAAATTCGCCATACGATCTCCGATCTGCCGGAGCTGACCTTAGAGCAAAAAAACACCCTCTACCTTGCGGCAAGGGAAGGGCTGACGAATGGCATGAAACACGGCGACAGCCGTGTGTTTGAAATGCAGCTGTTTTTTGAAGAACCGCTAGTGATCTTTCAATTAAAAAATGACGGCAGTCCCATTGAGGGGGCGAAGCAGGGCTTCGGGCTGAAGGCGATGCAGCAGCGTGTAGAACAAGCCGGAGGATGGCTCAAAATCACCGCAGATGGGGAGTGGAATGTCATTCTGGACATTCGTCTACCGGTCTGACGACAGCTGACCACGCAGCACGTTGATCGCTTTCACCCGATCATTCGTTCCCAGCTTCGAATAAATCAAACTGATTACATTACGTATCGTTCCATCCGACATATACAGCTTCGCTGCAATCTCCTTATTCGTGTACCCCTGCACCATCAATTCGGCAATATCCCGCTCCCGGTCGGTCAGCGGAGCAAGCACGCCATAAGCGGGCTTGCTTTCCATGGGCCGGGGGGGCTGCTGACGGGATAACTGCTGCAGCCGAACAGCCAGCTTGGCAGCAATCGGCGCAGGCAGCATAATCTGCCCTTTGACCGCTTGTCGAATATAAGAGGCAAGCTCCTCCGCACGTGAATCCTTAAGCAAATAGCCGCCTGCCCCATTCGCTAGTCCCTCCACGATATAATCGTCCTGCGCAAAGGTAGACAAAATGAGCACAGGTATATTCGGATACCGTTCTTTGATCCTGCGGGTACTCTCTACCCCGTTCATCACCGGCATTTCCACGTCCATTAAAACAAGGTCCGGATGTAGCTGCTCGACTAGAAATAAGGCTTCCTGGCCGTTATCCGCTGTGCCGACGACCTCGATATCTTCTATTAGATTCAATACGGTCTGCATTCCTTCACGAAATAATGTTTGATCATCAACAATTACAATCCGTATGCAGTCCGCCTTATCGACACCCATCTCTTCTGTCTTCCCCTTCACATCAATCGCCATCTTTCTCTTGATCCCTAACCGAGCTATTACAGTTATGAACCATCTATTCCTACCGTTACCTTATCAAACAATAGACCTGCAGAAAAGACCTTATCATCCATTATTTTGCAAACCATCTAGTCCTTTCGTCCTTTGACCATTCAAAAAAATATCGTTCCATCATCACTGACATATAGCTGTCACATTTCCTCGTTTAAGATGAAGTTAAATCAGAAACGAAAGGATGCTGTGATCAATGAGTTTGAACAAAAGCAAGACTGGATATATTGTGGCGGGGCTTCTGCTGTCCATTCTCATGGCCTCTATGGACAATACGATTGTGTCTACCGCCATGGGAACGATTGTAGGGGAACTGGGAGGACTCGACAAATTTGTTTGGGTGGTGTCCGCGTACATGGTTGCGGAGATGGCCGGTATGCCAATATTCGGAAAGTTGTCGGATATGTATGGACGCAAACGATTCTTCGTCTTTGGGCTGATCGTATTTATCATCGGTCCCATGCTTTGTGGAACGGCGAGCTCTATCACCCAGCTTAGTATTTATCGAGCGATTCAGGGGATTGGCGGAGGAGCGCTCATTCCCATCTGTTTCACCATTATACTCGATGCGGTATCTCCAGAAAATCGAGGCAAGCTGATGGGACTGTTCGGGGCCGTTTTCGGGATGTCCAGCATTTTCGGTCCTCTGCTTGGCGCTTACATTACCGATTATGTCAGCTGGCAATGGATCTTCTACATTAACCTTCCGTTAGGTCTTCTGTCATTGCTGCTGATCTTAATATGCTATAAAGAATCGCCTGTTCATGCGAAGCAGCGAATCGACTGGCTTGGCGCAATTACGCTGGTCGGGGCCATTGTATGCATCATGTTCGCGCTTGAACTGGGAGGAAAAATATACGCATGGGATTCCGTACAAATTATTGGATTATTTATCGGATTCGCGGTGCTTGCAGCTGCCTTTCTCTTCGCAGAGCTGCGAGCGGCTGAACCGATTATCGCTTTCGGCATGTTCAAAAACCGACTCTATAGTTCGAGCTCGATCATAGCCCTGTTCAGCGGAGCTGCATTCATCGCTGCTTCGGTGTACATTCCGATTTTCATCCAAGGCGTCATGGGAGGCACAGCGACAAATTCCGGCTTTGTGCTGCTGCCGATGATGCTGGGTACGGTCGTCACCGCTACGGGCAGCGGCATGCTCATGAATCGAATATCCTACCGTGCCCTATTGTTGTCCACTTTGGCGATACTGGTCACCGGATTATTACTGCTGGCCACCATTACACCAGATACATCCAGGCTGATGATCACACTGTATATGATCTTAACTGGGCTTGGCATCGGTGAATCCTTCTCTATCCTGGTCAATGCCGCAACGCATTCGATCCCGGTGAACCAGCGAGGTTCCGCCAATGCGACGCTGAACTTCCTGCGCTCGCTCGGCATGGCACTCGGCATCACGATCTACGGCATCCTGCAAAGCCATACGATGACAAGGCAATTGTCCGATGCATTCGAAGCGAACGGACTGGACGTTCCTGCTGGCGTCGATTTCAAGGATCCATACGCCCTCATGTCCTCCTCTACCCGCTCGCTCATTCCTGAGCAGGCTCTAGGTGTCATTACCAATGGGCTCTCCTCTTCCATTTCCATAATTTTCGCATGGGGACTGATCCCGGCGATGGTTGCCTTCATCGCAGCTTGGATGATGGGACGTGAAAAACACGATCCTAAAGCGGAAATGGAAGCATATGCCGCAGGGGCGCATTCACACGGCTGACGCTACTCTCTGTTTGGTCACAGCTCTTAAGCTGATAGCTGCCCTCCCTCTCCCTTTGCTGTCAACATTGGAGAGAGAGGGATTCAGCTTCATGAGCTCTCCTCATAGGGTGCCGTGTGAGGATCAGAATGATGGCGCAGCATCTTTTCAATCGTACTGCGCAGCTGACGCTTGAGCTCAGGCGGCTCCACTACATCGACGTGGCTACCAAAGCTGAGCAGAATAGGCTGCAGCCACTCTGATCGGGCAGAACCAAACTTCAAACGTACGGTCATAGAACCGTCAACGCCGAACTGCTTGTCAGCATCATGAAAGAAATCGAGTGCCTTCGCCAGCGCTTGGGTTGAGAAACGAAGGACAACCTGAAACGAAAGGTCTGTCCTCGCGCTGTATTCCTTTCGTTCCTGGACGGGGAGCGCATGATCGCTATGGTATGTCATATCCTGTACGGCAAGCTCCGTCATGCGATTCAAACGAAATTCGCGATAATCGCGGCGGAGCCTGCAGTAGCCGTATAAGTACCAATTCTGATTTTTATACATCAGACATACCGGTTCCACATCGCGGTGCACTCTTTCATTTTTCATGCTGATATATTCGAAAGATACCAATCGTTTGGTTTTGATCGCTGTTCGGAGCATACGCAGCGAGTCGGTGGATGCGCGGCGGCTCCCAATATCCAGTGTCAAGCTCGGACCGGAAGTGTCCCTTTGGATCGTTTGCAGCTTTCGAATCGTTTCCGAGGCCTGTTCATCCGTAAATACGGTCCCTAAGCTGTTCAATATCGTAACGAGCGTATCGACATCATAGCTTCCAAGCAGGCTTCTGTCCATCTTGTAAGACTCCATAATACCGTATCCGCCATTCGCGCCTTGATACGATACGACAGGGATTCCTGCTGCACAAATCGTATCAATATCGCGATAGATGGTCCGCTGCGAAACCTGATATTTGTCCGCCAATGCAGATGTGGAAATCACTTCATTATTCAACAGCATGTAAATCATGGAGATCAGTCGCTCCAGCTTCATAAGCTTTCCTCCGGTTCTTCGGATAATGGAAAATGTTCGTGGTTAGAAACCGTCATTAACGCAATCAAATTTTATCATACCATTCAAGGTCATTCACTGGAGGTACTGTTCATGAGACCGAAACTTACGAAAGAAATAACGACTCAAGCTTTTCAAGATTATTATTGGTTGAAGGAGGAATTACAAGGATTTTGCAGGGAATGTGGGATCAGCGCTTCAGGCTCCAAAATGGAGATTGCTAAACGGATCGAAACCTTCTTATTAACGGGGGAAATCGTGAAGCCGGCAAAAACAGCAGCAGCCTCTTCAGGCGCCAAGAGCTCTGCTCCACTGTCATTAGATACGGTCATTACAGAAAACCACCGATGCAGCCAAGAAGTTCGAGCATTCTTTAAAACCGTCATCGCTAAATTTCATTTTTCAACCTACATCCAAAATTATTTTAAAAACAACGTAGGCAAAACATATCGCGACGCGGTCCAAGCTTGGCATGATGAAGAAGAACGCAAGAAACACCCTTCATATAAGAAAAGCATTGCTCCCCAATTTGAATATAATCAATTTATCCGCGATTATTTTGCGGACCCATATAATAAAGGAAAAAGCCGGGAGCAGGCGATTCAGGTCTGGAACCAGATCAAGCAGCTTCCCGGCAGCCATACATATGTTCCGATGACAGACAAAGGCCGTTGATGTCTTGACCTGACTATTTCACGATCAATACGGGACAGTTTACCCTTTTCGCGACCTTGTGGCTCACGCTTCCCAGCACAAACTGCTGAAGCCCGTTTAACCCCCGGCTTCCGATCACAACAAGGTCGTAGCCATCCTCATTCGCCAGCTTGACAATCGTAGGGCCCGGGTCTCCATGCAATATTTTGATTTCATATTTAGCACCTGAGGTCTTCACAATTTCTTCGATAGCAGCTAACTTTTCCCGTCTTTTCTCATCGATATCGAGTCCGTTCCAATAATTCAGCACATCATGCTTTATCGCTTCCATATCCACAGCATATACAATATGAATGACAGCTTCATTACTTGTCCGTGCCAAATATGCGGCCTGTTCTGCTGCTCTTGCAGAATGTACGGACCCATCCGCAGCCAGCAAAATTTGTCGATACATCAAGAACCCCTCCTTTTTGAGAGCGCATTCAATTTTGTGGATCAACATAAATTTTCGCTGTTCAAACACGCATGAGGAAAAAAACCGTATAGAATGATCTATATGTACATTATATAATAAGTTGCAGTTGGAGCAGTGAGAAAATTTACAGTATGGGCTTGCTTCATTATGTAGGTGGAACATTCGGAGGCTAAGAACCTACTCAGACAGGAGCGTCAACATGGGGAACATAACCAAAGAGGTTGCAGCGGCAACCAGGCATCGACTGCCATTTTCGACACCTTTTTATTATGGATGGCTGATGGTCGCGATTGGAGCTCTCGGCGTATTCTTTTCGGGACCCGGGCAGACCTATTCGAACTCCGTATTTATCGAATCTTACATTTCCGATTTTGATATGAGCAGAACGACGGTATCTAGTATTTATTCTGCCGCTACGCTGCTGGCTGGATTTTTGCTGTTCGGCATCGGAAAGCTGACCGACCGCTATGGCAGGCGCATCATGCTGACGATCGTTTCGGGTTTACTCGCTGCGGCGTGTTTCTGGAACAGCTTCGCTGCTGGCGCTATCACTTTATTTATCGGCTTTTTCTGCATTCGTTTGTTCGGACAAGGATCGATGACGATGATATCGAACACACTGGTCTCGCAGTGGTTTATTAAGCAGCGAGGCCGTGCGCTAAGCTTCGCCAGCCTTGGCGGACTGCTTGGAGCGGCCTTCTTCCCTCCATTCATCAATTTGTTAATTGATGCCTTGGATTGTCAACAGTAAATCAGACAACTTTTTTAAGGGCTTGTTTGCGATACTGAACAGGCGTCAAATATCCCAGCGTTCCGTGAATTCGATGCTTGTTAAACCAGTTAACGTAATCGTATAATTC
>NZ_JBHSQV010000181.1:0-85354 GCF_042658665.1 Marinicrinis lubricantis | reverse complement strand
GCACAAAATTAGCTTGTGATCGCATAAACCGTCAGTTGCAGCTTGATGTAGCTTAATTTTTGAACTGTAAATTTGTAGTCGGGTTAGTCTACAGTTTTTTAGAACGATGCATTATGAAATTGATTCGTATGTTTAATAAATTTCTGGTAATATATTCAGGAATCATTGTCGTCTTTTGTTGCTGCAGCAGCGACTTGTAGGAATTTGTAGTTTTTACATAAGAAAAAGGGGGATCATTCTTTGCAGCGTTCAGTACAAGTTAACGAAAGGCTCCCTTGGAGCCAAAGCATTCCACTCAGCTTCCAGCATCTGTTTGCTATGTTTGGAGCTAACGTGCTGGTCCCGATTATCTTCGGGGTAGATCCATCGGTCATCCTGCTGATGAACGGGATTGGAACCTTAATCTACATTTTGATCTGTAAGGGGCAAATTCCGGCGTACCTCGGCTCAAGCTTCGCTTTCATATCTCCTGTGACCGCCGTTATTAATCAATATGCAGGCGGCGAAGGTTATGCCTATGCATTAGGGGGCTTTGTCATTGTCGGTCTCGTCTTTATCGCCGTAGCGCTGCTGATCAAATGGCTCGGCACCTCCTGGATCGATGTCGTATTCCCGCCTGCGGCAATGGGCGCGATCGTTGCCATTATCGGTTTGGAGCTCGTTCCTGTTGCAGCGGGTCAAGCGGGTTTGCTTGGAACGACCGATATGAATGGGAATGTCAATTATGATGGCGAGGCAATTTTCGTTTCGCTCTTTACTTTAGGGGTCATTGTACTAGGAAATGTGCTTTTCCGCGGTTTCATGAAAATTATCCCGATTTTGTGCGGCTTTGTGCTGGGCTATATTTTAGCGGCCATTCTTGGAATTCCAAATTTCGATGTAGTCAAAGACGCCAGCTTCCTAGCCATGCCGGACTTCACCGCGCCTAAATTCGATTGGTCTGCGATCATTATCATTTTGCCAGCCGCGCTGGTGGTTGTTGCGGAACACGTGGGACACCTGATCGTCACCAGCAACATCGTCGGCAAGGATCTATCCAAAGATCCTGGACTGCATCGTTCGATGCTTGGTAACGGGATTTCGACGTTTATCTCCGGTTGGGCAGGGTCAACTCCAAATACGACCTACGGCGAGAACATCGGCGTACTGGCGTTAACGAGGGTATTTTCTACGTTCGTCCTGGGCGGTGCAGCGGTGCTGTCCATCATTCTAGCCTTCTTCGGACAATTCTCGGCGCTGATCGAAGCCGTACCGGATCCAGTCATTGGCGGAGTTTCCTTATTGCTGTACGGCGTTATTGCCGCGTCTGGTCTGCGGATGCTGGTAGAGTCGAAAATCGACTACAGCAAGCCGACCAATCTCATATTAACGACGATCGTTCTCGTGATCGGTATCAGCGGCGCCAAGCTAACCTACGGCAATTTTGAAATGAAAGGGATGGCGTTGGCAACCGTCGTTGCCATTGTGCTCAGTCTGCTGTTCAAGATTTTCGAGAAGCTGAACATCCTGAACGAAAAAGAATAGAAAGCACTGTAATTGCTTAATTAAAAGGCCGCGCTGTTCATCCATGATGAACCAAGCGCGGCCTTTTAGATTAATATTGGACTAAAGAAACAATATCCATATCGCCCAGCTTCTCTCTGCCGTTCAAATAATTTAATTCGATGAGAAAAGCCGCTCCTGCCACGACGCCTCCCAGCTGCTCAATGAGGTTCAGAGAAGTCTGGATCGTTCCTCCTGTCGCAAGCAAATCATCCGCAATGAGCACCCGTTGGCCCGGTTTGATTGCGTCACGATGCATTGCAAGCTTATCTTTGCCGTATTCCAAGGAATAGCTTGCCTCGATAGCATCAGCCGGCAGCTTTCCGCTTTTACGAATGGGCACAAAACCGACTCCTAACGCATAGGAAAGCGGTGCACCAATGACGAAGCCTCTTGCTTCCGGACCGGCAATGACATCAATATTCATCGCTTCGACCAGCTTCTTCAGCTCATCGATGGCGCCTCTATACACTTCGCCGTTCTGAAGCAGCGTTGTAATGTCTTTGAAGCGAATTCCCGGCTGCGGGAAATCGTGAATCACACGAATATAATCTTTGAAATTCATATTACGTCCTCCAATATTAAATGTTGATGGTTAGCATCCTGTGGACGATCCGGCAGTCTTGAAACCAACCAGTCGTTCAGCTGCTTCGTTGTCATATAGAGCAGAAATTGTTTCGTCTCCTCCATGCGATGTGCCTTCGCGAACAGCCTCGAGGTGCTTAAATCTTTCTTGCCTGGCGAAGCCGCGCACCTGTAACCATCGTCCGAACGCTCAATAAAGCCCAGTTCCTCAAAAACATCGATGATAAATTGAACATCTCCCGGCTTCATACCGGCACGTTTCGCCAATCCCTGCAGCACTTGTCTGCTGTTTTCCCACGACTGCAGCTGCAGCAGAAATTTATAAACCTTCGCGCAGCTTTCACGATTCGGGGGTGTGATACAATCTGGATCAAGCAGTGCCGCTGCCAATTTCTCGACTCGGGTCAATTGAGCCAGCACGGCAATCAGGGAATCCATATCTTCCGGTATCCCATACAGGACCGCCTCTGTTAACCGTTCCGGGTGCAGCTTTTCGGCCATGCTGTTCAAAGGATCAAGGATGCCGTTTGCCTCCGCCTTCCATACCGCTACGCTCGAGCCATGCATCGGCTCGCTTATAGGAGGTCTGCCAGAGAAGACAATCAATCCCTTGTTTTGCTCGCCAGAAGCATCCAAGGTCTCTGCTTTCAACCATTCAGGTAAATGCTGCCTGACTGCCTGCTCTGAGCGCCAATCCTCCAGCTGCGCAGCAGGAATGCACAAATCTTTTACAAGCAGCTGCGGCTTTCGAAATCCATTCCATTCATTGATCTGCATCTCGCAGAGTAAATCGATTTTCGCGTACTTCGTAATTCTTGCAGCATGCTCTCCCATGCCGAATGCCACGGCATCCACCGGCTTTGTCATTTGGTCTGTGTTCACCGCCAGCTTTAAATGCTGTTCCTTCTTTCCAATGAGACGGATCCCATCGACATTTAAGCTTCTCAGCACAACAAGCGGATACGGATTCCCTTCTCCGAACGGAGCCAGTTTTTCCAGTTCTTCAATTTGCTCTAATGTAACATCCTCTAGGGCGCACTCCATTTCAGCATGACTGACAGGAATGAGGTCTTCTTCCTTCAACCATACCCTTGCCAGCTGCTGCAGCTGCTCACGGAACGCATCGACATGCTGAATCGGCAGCGTCATTCCTCCGGCCGCTTGGTGGCCTCCAAAATGATCAAGCAACTCCGCACAGTGTGTCAACGCCTCATGGATATCATAGCCCTCGATGGACCGAGCCGAGCCTTTCGCTTTCCCTGTCTCTTGATCTATCGTTAAGACGATGACAGGACGATAATAGCGTTCAAGAATCTTGGAAGCGACAATCCCTACGACCCCCGCATTCCAACCTTCCTTCGCCAGGACAATCACCGGAACGTTCTCCATCTGCATGACCTCAATCATGTCCAGCGCTTCCTTCATCATCGTTTCAACAATCTTCTGTCTTTCCTTATTCATTTCATCCAGATGCTTTGCCAATCGCTCTGCCTCAGGCAGCTCTTCTGCCACCATCAGCTCAACAGCCGGTCCGGCATGTCCCAGTCGCCCGGCCGCATTAATACGGGGCCCCAGTGAAAAACCCACATCCATCGCGGATACCTGTTCTCTATCCACTCCTGAAACATCCATTAAAGCTCGGATACCCGGAAAACGGCTGTTCTGCATTTGGGATAAGCCGTGCTTGACGATCATCCGGTTCTCATCGAGCAGCGGCATAATATCTGCAACCGTTCCAATCGCAGCCAGCTCCAGCCATTCCATAGGCACTCTTCCCAGCAGTGCATGGGCGAGCTTAAACGCGACGCCAGCACCCGCTAAATTTTTGAATGGATAAGGGCATCCCGGCTTTTTCGGGTTAACAATGCAATAAGCATCCGGCAATATTTGCGGCGGCTCATGGTGATCGGTCACGACAACATCCAGCTCAAGCTCGTTCGCGCGAGCGATCGCTTCTGTCGCACTAATTCCATTGTCTACCGTAATGATTAAACCGACCCCATCCGCCTTTGCCTTTTCTACGGCTGCCTGATTCAAGCCGTAGCCTTCTTTAAATCGATCGGGAATATAATAATCAAATTTCGCATTCATGGATCGCATGAGGCAGACCATAATCGAAGTGCTGCTAACGCCATCCGCATCGTAATCGCCGCAAATGCGTATATGCTCTCCCTTGATCAGCGCACGATGAATTCGCTCCACCGCGGACTTCATCCCGTCCAGCATGAACGGATCGTGAAACTCGTTTTCGTCAGCGTGCAAGAAACGTTTCGCCGCTTCAGGAGTATCTATGCCTCTGAGTACAAGCAGCCCCGCAATTAATGGTTGAAGCTGCAGCTCTTGAACCAGTCTTTGCACGCGGTCCGTCTGGGCTTGTCGTATTTTCCACCTTGTTTTGGCCTGAAGCACGTTTCTTTTCCCTCTTTCTTTCCAGTTTCCCCTAACACAGCAGTGAATCAGCTGAAATATACAGTTAATGTATAAGCGCCGTAAAGCTCTTGCTCGAATCCCCATCATCATTATATGGATAGCCAGGTATGAAAGGATTGATATGTACAAAAACATCAGCAACGTGATCATACTGTTCCATCAAACGATGTTTCACCGCTTTTCCGATTTCGTGGCCTTCCAAGACCGAGATATGCGGGTTGACGCTCAGCTTAATATCCACAATGACATAATGTCCGTGTTCTCTTGCTCTTAAATCATCCACCGCAACCACTCCCTTGACCATAGAAGCGGTTTTCAGAAGCTCAGCAGTCTCCTCCTCATGAAGTACATGATCGAGCACTGTATGAAGAGACTCTTTGAACAGCTTGTAGCCCATCCGAAAAATAAGCAGTGAGACCGCAATACCGGCGACCGGATCTAAGTAATACAAAGCAGGCAGGTCTATATAGCCGCCCAATACTGCACCACCTGCTCCAATGAGAGCAGCGATAGATGAGTACACGTCAGAGCGATGCTCCCAAGCATTGGCAATGAGTGCTTGACTGGAAAGCTTCTTTCCGAGCCTGTATTTATACTGGAACATAGCTTCCTTCACGAGGATAGAGATCACAATCGCGATGAGTGCATACCATTCTGGTGCAGCCACATCGCCTCTCAGCATAGCCATAACAGCACCCGATGCAATTTCATAGCCAACCAGCAGGAGCAAAATTGCAACGATCATCGCAGCAATCGTTTCTGCCTTGCCATGTCCATAAGGATGGTCTTTATCCGGCGGCTTTTTCGCCGCTTTCAAACCGATGAGTACAGCAAACGAACCTAGAATGTCCGATGCGGAATGCGCTGCATCTGCGATCAAAGCTTTACTGCCCGAAAAAAATCCGACAGTCCCTTTCATTGCCGCTAAAGCCAAATTCCCGATAATTCCGACCCATGCGGCAAATTCTGCTTTGGAAGCTCTTTGATCCGACATGTATACACTCCTTATTGATTGGTGAATGAATGCAAAAGCCGCGGATGCGGCTTGTGCACCCAACGGCATTATTCAGAAGTCACAGTCTTTTTCTTTAAAGTCCCCTTCTTCATATCAAACCACAATTGACTTGCAACGAAGATCGAGGAATACCCGCCGCTGATCAATCCAATCAAGATGGCTAGAGAAAACAGCCTGATCGACTCACTGCCGAAGATGAGCAATGCAAGTGCAGCGATCACAACGGTAAGTGCGGTATTCACTGAACGGGACAGCGTCTGCCAAATGCTTGTATTGACAACTTTAGACAGGTCCTCAGTCGTCTTCACCTTCATCTTCTTCAAATTCTCGCGAATCCGGTCAAAAATAACGATCGTGTCGTTGATCGAATAACCGATGATCGTGAGAACAGCGGCAATGAACGTGAGACTCACTTCAAGCCTAAAGATGGAGAATATCGCAATGACGACAAAAGCATCATGAATCAGCGCAATGACAGCCGATAAGGCAAACCTCCATTCGAACCTGATCGTGACGTATATAATAATCCCAAGACTTGCCAGTAGCACGACAATAATGGCCTTCTTCCCCAATTCCTTGGCAACACCAGCATCGACTGTATTTTCTTCGTGTGAGATATTTCCTTCTCCATATACCTTTTCAAAACCATCGATGATGGTGTTTAATTCATCTTCGTTCATTGCGTCTTCGAAGCGAATGCTAACCCGTTCTTCACCGATGGACGGGGTCAAGTCGCCATATCCTGCTTCTTCAAGGATCGCATTCACTTGATCATTCGTAACATTCCCTTTCGAAACAGAGATATCCAGATTCGTTCCTGACTTGAAATCAACTCCGTAGTTCAAGCCGAACAGCAGTATACAAACAAGACCCACTACGGCGATGGTGCTCGAAATAATAAAGTAGATTTTACGGCTTTTCACAAAATCGAATTTATATTCATTCATAGGTTTAAAGCTCACGAATTTCCGCCTCCTTCACGCCGAAAGATGACGGTTTTTTCAGCCAGCCGGACTTAATCAGCAAGTACAGCAGCCAGCGTGAGAAGAAGACGTTCGTCAAGATACTGACCAAAATACTGAAGATCAGCGTAATTGCGAAGCCTTGAATGGCCCCCGTCCCCATGAAATACAGTACAATCCCCGCCAAAATCGTCGTGACATTGGCATCGAAAATCGTACTCCATGAATTCTTCGATCCCGCCCTTAGTGAGGACAACATCGATTTGCCGCTCCGCATTTCTTCTCGAATCCGTTCATACGTAATAATGTTAGCGTCGACCGCCATCCCGATCCCCAGCACAAGTGCTGCAATGCCTGGAAGCGTAAGCGTCGCGTTCATCCAATAGAATACAAGCAGCAGCATCCAAATGTACGTGATCAACGTAATGCTCGCAATGATCCCTGGTACCCGATAGATGGCAAGCATGAACAGCAAAATGACCGCTGTACCCATAATTCCCGCTCGAATCGTCTGTTCCAAGGACAATTGTCCTAATGTCGCTCCAACGCTTTGGGTGTAGATTTCCTCAAGCTGCACAGGGAGCGATCCGGAATTGATAATCCCAGCCAATTCCTCTGCTTCTGCATTCGTAAAATTACCTGTAATGGTAGCTTGTCCGCCACCGATTGGGTAATTGACAGCCGGTATAGACAATTGCTCCTCATCCAAATAAATCGCAAGAACATTTCCGGTCAACTTCTGGGTAACATCATAAAATTTACTCGCGTCTTTTAATTCAATGGAGACGATAGGCTGGTTCGTCGTCGGATCAAATTCCCGGCTTGCCCCGCCTTCCTTAAAATCGCTTCCCTTCAGCTCAACCGTGCAAAAATCAGTTGGATCCTCACAGCCGACATTGCTTCGGAAAGTCAGCACCGCAGGCTTTTTCATAATGTCCCGAACCTGCTCCTGATCCTCCACTCCTGCCAGCCGCACCCGAATGCGATCAGTTCCTTCCGGCAAAATCTCGGGCTCAGCAACTTTCGTCACATTCGCTCTTCGCTCCAACGAATAGGCCGTTTCACGAAGCGTATCTTTCGTAATCACTTGGCCTTCTTCCAGTGGCTTCACTTCGTATAATATTTCGAATCCGCCCTTTAAATCCAATCCCAAATGAATTCCTTTCAGGATCGTTGGACTAGACACGATGATGATCGCAAACGTAGCTATTATGATGAGAGCTAAAGTTCCGATCCGTTTAAAATCGACCACCCTGTTTGTCTCCCTTCGTCCATAAATTCAACAACCCTTATTATAAAGGTCGCCAAAAATGGAGTCAATTTTACTAAACTGTCCTGACAACACAGCAAACCCGCGGCGAATTGCTGGTCCTATAGACCTTTATCGCCACGGGAATAAATCGCTTTATTCCACCCGTAAAGCTCTCATTTAAAAGAGGATTTGTATATGCTCATCGTCATCCAATTCATAAATTGAGTTACTTTTAAGGATAAAATGTCATTCACCAATCGATGCAGTGCAGGCATACCGTTTTTTTGATGCTTATCGCTGATGCATTCCCAGATTTCCTGGGGCTCGACATGCTCATAGCCCAACATTCGAAATTCCTCAGCCTTGCTGATACACAGCTGCTCAATCCAGCGGCTCAATTCTTCATCGCTCACCCCGGAGCGCTCTTCTTCACCCAGCGGTATTTCCTCTTTGGTAGAACCGACCACCAGTCTTAGCACCTGTTGATTCTCTTCTTGATGTGATTCTTGATGTGGTTCTTGATGTTTCTGTTCATGATCCGGCACAGCTATCCCCTCCTTTGGAGCCCGGTACAAGCCATCAACTTCACTTCATCTCCAATAAGTATACTTCTTCGATAACGGTCGTTCAAATCCTCTATCGTGAAGTATGAAAATGATGGTATGAGTTTGGACATACCCAGCATACATATGTACAAAACAAGACAGCCTGTCTTGCAGGCCGTATGGAAAGAGGAATTAGCTGTGACAAGACAATCGTTTATTAAAGGGGCAATGATCTTACTTGCTGCGGGTATCTTTACCCGTATTCTCGGTTTTATACCACGCATCATGCTCCCCCGCATGATCGGTGCTGAGGGAGTCGGCCTGTATCAGCTCAGCTATCCAATGCTTATGCTCATTCTTACGATTATTACCGGCGGCATCCCACTAGCTGTAGCAAAAATGGTCGCGGAAGCCGATTCCACCGGAAAATCACAACAGATGGGCATGATTTTAAAGGTGGCATTAGCTTTTGTCGTAAGCCTTGGAAGCGTATTTACCATTGCCGCGATATGGGCTGCCCCTTGGGTTTCGGAGCATCTATTAAGCGACAGCCGAGTCTACTACAGCTTCGTTACGATGATTCCGGTCATATTAATGGTCAGTATCTCATCCGTTTTCCGCGGCTATTTCCAGGGAAAACAAAATATGATTCCCACCGCCCTGTCAACGACAGTAGAAACCATTGTACGATGCGCGGGTACTTTAGCGCTTGCATATTTGCTGCTGCCATACGGTCTGGAGAAAGCTGCTGCTGGCGCTATGGCAGGCCTGCTGCTCGGGGAATTGGCAGGCTTATTCATCTTATTAATCCAATATCAAATGAATCGCCAAGACGAGGGACCTCTTCTTAGACCTCCTGCCGTGCTCAAGCATCAGGGACGAACCACGCTGAAGCAGCTTTTGTCCATTTCGATTCCCGTCACAGGCAGCAGGTTAGTCGGTTCCGCCTCTTATTTTCTGGAATCGATTATGATTATTCAAAGTCTTGCGCTGATCGGTATTGCCACATCACAGGCAACGACGCTTTACGGAATGCTGACGGGTATGATCATTCCGGTTGTGCTGCTTCCTACGGCGCTGACTTACTCTTTGTCCGTCTCTTTAATCCCGTCGCTTTCGGAAGCCGCAGCGAGAAACGACATGAAAACGATCCGAAAACGACTGCTGCAATCCCTACGTATGGCTCTTGTGACGGGAGCCCCATTCGCTGTGATCATGATGCTGCTTGCCGAACCTCTTTGCATCGTGCTTTATAACGATCATGCACCTGCTGAGATGCTGAAGTGGGTTGCTCCCGTCGCGATATTCATCTATCTGCAAGGCCCATTGCAAGCCGCGCTGCAGGCATTAGATAAGCCCGGAACCGCTTTATATAATACATTCATCGGGGCAGCGGTCAAATTAATCCTCATCTTCTTGCTGACGGCAAAGGCGGAGTTAGGCATCAAAGGAGCCGTCATCGCCATCTGCACGAACATGATATTAGTAACCGTCCTTCACTGGAGAAGTATAGCGAAGCTGACACAGCTCATGATCAATCCAACCGATTTCATCAAAGTATTGACCGGGTGCATCGTGATGGCCGTTTCCTTGTATGCTATGACCGTTTGGAGTCCCATCGGTTTATTGCAGCTTGATTTTCTGCTTACTTGTACGGCCGGCATTATCATCTATGTCATCGTCATGATTATCATGGGGATGATCGACAAACACGATATGTCAAGAATACCCGGGATTGGCAGATGGCTGAAATGATTCCATGCTACCTTTTCTTTTTATCTATAAAAAGCCGGCCTTTGTGATCCAAAGTACACAAAAAGATTTCTTTAAAATCGTGCAATCCTTTCTTTTGAATCTCATTCTTTAACCAAAAGCGGGTTTTCTGTATTTTTTCCAAATTTTGATCTTGGACCTTGCCATCCATAATGAGCGGAATCGGCAGGCCTTCATAGCGTATTCCATGCGGATTGTTGCTGCTGCTTCCATTCTGCTGGTTCTGGTTCTGGTTCTTCTGAATCACAGTCAGCTTCCCGTTTGTCTCCAAGTAAGCGAACTCTACATCAGCTACATTTCGTAAATTGTTTTGTCTAAGCTGCTGCATTAAATCATCCAAATTGTATTTCTGTTTCGCCATTTCTTCCCGGTTTAAATGTCCATTTTCAATGATCGCGCTTGGCTTTCCATCGAATAGTCTTCTCAGCTTGCGGTTTTTTAATGTGATATATGCAATCATAATCTGGATTGAAACAAGCACCAGCATCGGCAGTATTCCTTCGAGCATCGGCTTATCCGGGTTATCTACAACAATGATGGCCACCTCCGCAATCATAATGGAAATGACCAAATCAAAGACTGACAGCTTTCCTATTTCCCTTTTTCCCATTAGACGGAGCAGCAGAAATACTAAGAAATACACGATGACCGTTCGAAAAAATATCGTTAGCAAATCCACAGCTGAACCCCCTAAATGCGATTAAACCGTTATGACGTATTTTGGCTTCCGCCCCTTGCAATCATGCCAAAAAGACGTGCTCAATTGTTGCCAATTGTACTATTCGCTAATGCTCGGCCATAAAATGATGGTAAAAGGACAACTTTCAAAATGAAAGGATGTGTTTCGCATGAACCCGATCAGCCGATTAGGAAGAAGCAGTACAGCTGGTTCATTGACGATGGCGCTCGTGTACGGTTTTATCGCCATGATCGTTCTTACTTTTCTTCTCTCCATCATTTTAGCCGTCACCGATATGGATGAGAGCAAGCTGAATGTCTATACATTTTCCATTCATGCCGCCTCCATGCTGATTGGCGGTTTTTCGGCAGGAAGAAGAGTTGAAAGTAAAGGGTGGTATTACGGAGGAATAAGCGGTTTATTGTACAGCCTCATCATTGTACTCATTGCCTTTCTAGCTTATGATGCCGGTATAAATTCGTCTTCCTTGCTGCTCATCGCGATTACAGCAGGTATGGGAATGTTAGGGGGCATGTTTGGAGTGAATATCAAAAAATAATCTTGTCAGTTGAATTTTTTGTAACGTTAAAAAAGCTGTCTCATATTTCGCAGCAAATTTGTGCGAATGAGACAGCTCTTTTTTATCTTAAATTCTAATGCATTAACCTTTGGACGAATCTGCCTTTGCCTTGGATGCGTTGTTAATGGCAGAACGGTCAAAGGTCAATCTAGTGGAGTCATTGACTTTCAGTACGACTGTATCGTCTGTCAGTTCAACGATGGTCCCGTGAATACCGCCAATCGTGACGACCTTGTCCCCTTTTTCCAAATTAAGCAGCAGCATATTTCTTTGCTTCTGTCTTTTTTGCTGAGGACGAATAAGCAAGAAATAAAAAATGACAAACATGACAACGAACGGGAGCAAAAGAGTGATCCAGCTTCCTCCCCCTTCTGATCCTGCATCCGATGCAATTTCCAGCACTTGATTCATTGTATACCCTCCTTGTTAAAAACCTTTGGTATTGTCATGAAGACCGTATTGGTCGAAAAATTCATCTCTGAAATCTAACAACCGGTCTTCCATGATCGCCTGTCTGACACGCTTCATCAATTGTACCAAAAAATAAAGATTGTGGTAAGTCGTTAAGCGCACGCCGAAGATCTCATCGGCCTTATGAAGATGCCGAATATACGCTCGGGTGTAATTTTTGCAGGTATAACAGTCGCAGTTCGGATCGAGCGGCGTAAAATCATTCATATATTTCGCATTGCGAATGACAAGCCGGCCTTGGCTGGTCATAACAGTACCGTTGCGTGCGATGCGAGTCGGCAGTACACAATCGAACATGTCGATGCCGCGAATCGCTCCTTCCAGCAGCGCGTCGGGTGAACCAACTCCCATGAGATATCTCGGCTTATGCTGCGGTAAGAACGGTACAGTAAAATCAAGCACTCTAAACATAATGTCCTTCGGCTCGCCTACGCTTAAACCGCCAATCGCATAGCCCGGAAAATCAAGCGAAGTTAAATCCGCCGCACTTTGTCTGCGCAATTCTTCGTGCATCCCGCCCTGCACAATACCGAACAGCGCTTGATCCTCAGGCCGATTGTGGCTTTTCAAGCATCTTTCCGCCCATCTGGATGTCCTTTCCGTAGAGGCTTTAATGTACTCATACTCTGCCGGATAAGGCGGACATTCATCAAACGCCATCATGATGTCTGAGCCAAGCGCATTCTGAATCTCCATCGCTTTCTCCGGGGAGATAAACAGCTTGTCCCCGTTTAGATGGGAACGGAATTGCACACCTTCTTCTGTGATTTTACGATTCTCGCTTAAGCTGAACACTTGGAATCCGCCGCTGTCCGTTAAAATCGCACGATCCCAGTTCATAAATGAATGCAGTCCGCCAGCCTGCTGAACCAGCTCATGGCCAGGTCTCAAAAATAAATGATATGTATTGCTGAGTATAATTTGCGCACCTAACTCCTTTACCTCTTCCGGACTCATCGATTTTACGGTTGCTTGTGTACCGACGGGCATAAAAACCGGTGTATCGATTGTGCCGTGTGGAGTATGAAGCTTGCCTAAGCGGGCACCGCTTTGCTTGCACGTTTTGATTAATTCGTAACGAACTGCCATCTGTAATCTCCTTTATGTGCAACCTTTAGTAAATAAACATCGCATCGCCAAAGCTGAAAAACCGATACCTTTCGCGGACCGCTTCTTCATACGCCTTCAGCACATGTTCACGTCCTGCGAGCGCGCTGACGAGCATGACCAACGTTGATTTGGGCAAATGAAAGTTTGTCAGCAATGCGTCGACCAGCTTAAATTCATAGCCGGGATAAATAAAGATGTCTGTCCAGCCTTGAGTCGGTTCAATCTCTTGGCCTTCCTGTTCATTCGCTACCGTCTCTAACGTACGAGTTACCGTTGTGCCCACTGCAACGACACGTCCGCCACTCTTCTTAGTACGGTTTATAGCTTCAGCGGTTTCAGGAGAAACCATATAAAATTCAGCATGCATTTCATGCTCTTCTACCGTATCGGCAGATACCGGCCGAAACGTGCCTAATCCGACATGCAGTGTAATATAGGCGATCTCAACACCCTTCTGCTGGATTTCATCCAGCACTTCGGGTGTAAAATGCAGTCCTGCCGTCGGGGCCGCAGCGGAGCCTTCATGCTTGGCATAAACGGTTTGATAACGATCCTTATCCGCTAACTGTTCCTTAATGTATGGCGGAAGAGGCATTTCGCCAAGCTGATCAAGCAGTTGCTGAAATATCCCGCTGTATTCGAATCGAATGATTCGCCCGCCCATCTCTTTCTCTTCTTCGACGACGGCTTTCAGCAGAGGCGCCCCATGCTCATCTGAACCGAATTCGATGACGGCTCCCTGCTTGACTCGCTTGGCAGGCTTTGCCAATGCCTCCCAAGTATCCCCCTGCACATTTTTTAACAAAAGAAGCTCGATATGTGCACCGGTGTCCTGCTTTTTGCCATGCAGTCGGGCGGGAATCACCTTCGTATTATTCAGTATAAGTAAATCCCCAGCATGCAGCTGCGAGGTCATATCTTTAAATCCTTTATGCTGGATCTCTCCTGTTCGCTTATCCAATGTGAGAAGCCTTGATGCGCTGCGATCCGGCAATGGTGTCTGAGCAATGAGATGCTCAGGAAGATAAAAATCAAATTGGTCTACCTGCATCTTAAGTCATTCCTTTATTACTTCACTAGTTTTATGCCTTTATAATAGTATTCTAGAATTTCTTTATAGTCATACCCCATAAACTCGGCTAATTCCTTCGCTCCATACTGAGACATGCCTAATCCATGCCCGAAGCCGTAGCCAATGAATCGAAACGCAACCTGCGGCGAATATACACGCGCCTCCAGCTGCTCATTCACGGCGATGACATCCCGACCGGAGATGCTTTCCGTATTCCCGGAAGGGCCAACGGCATAAAGAGATGAATTGCCGTAAAATTCAGTAACGGCGCCATCCCGTCCGACCACGGTGTAACGTCCGGTCTCCTCCACTTCGAATCTTGTACTAAGAAGTCCATTCATCACCGACCTGTACTGATCCGGATAGCTTACGTCGATCTTCTGGCCATTCGCCTTCATTTCGATGACCCGTCCTGAAGTTCCCCGTTCGCTTACGGTTAGTGAGCGAAGCGGACCGGAAATGTCCGAGTTCGCCGTTCGATTGATGACAGACAGCATCTCGTCCGCTGTATAAGGGCCTCGTACCCAGTTGTACACATTGGACTCCTTAACCGTCTCGATCACGGTAAGCTGATCCGATGCGTTCACTAAAGCGACCGGCGTATTGTCATTTTGGATATAAGGCACATACGGAGCCGGACGAACATTCACATTGTTGTCTGTAGGCTGATAGATCGGGAATCCGACCGCATTCTCTTTGCCTGTATCACGCAGCAAATCTGAACGAATAAATCCGGTCGTACCGTCTGAGAGTACGACACGATACCAATCTAGCAGCCCTTCGCCTGGAGCGCTGTCGGGGCTTGGTGTGCTTTCCAGGTAAGGAACATCATTACCCCATACTTCAGTCGGTTCGGCTGTCATACCGCCCGCATTTGAGGAATACAGCGGATTAATTAATTGTCCGCTTCCATCAACAAGCACTACGCCTTTCGTGTCGTCTACCGCTTGAATGGTAGATGTCGTCTCTCTTGTGTTGCCGTAATATGCTTGATCGTAAGTCGTATCGGAAATGTGCGCAATCTGATATTTGGTGCCTAGACTGAGCGCAAAGGTTCTAGCAGCAACGGCTTGGGCCTTCAACGCTTCAAGCGGCCAGCTGCCGCTCATCTCCGTGCCGACAACCGAATATAAATAATGCTCGAATGGAAGCTCATTAATGACAGCCAGCTGCCCCTCGAAAACAGACACTTCCATATTTCCGCGATAAGAACGGTTGTATCGTTCTTTGACCGTCAAAGATGTATCCGTCGGCGCTATCCATACTTTTTGATTCGCTGCATTGAAAAAGTAATGAACCGTCACTGCGGCTTGCGCATCCACTGAAGTTCGAAGCAGCAAATATGGCTGCGCAGCGTTCCATGCTTGTACAGCCTCTCCAGGAAGCTTCTCAGCAAGTGAGGCGTGCAGCTGGCTCAGCTGCGTATCATTGGCCGCTTCTCCGACTAGGACAGAATAGACGATTTTCCCTTCTGCATTCGGATGAAGCGCGATCGCTCCCGAAAGCCCTGCATTCGTTATTGCCGCTAGCCTGCTCTTGGCCTCTTCGATGGACGCGTATGTTCCAGCGAGTAAACGATTGGCCCCCGTGATTTGAAAGTCGTAGCCTTGCAAATCGGCCTTCTGGGCCAAAAGGGATTTCGCATTCTCCGCAGCCTGTTCCGTTGCATACATTCCAGCGTAAAGCGAATAAACCGTAGTTCCCTGTTTTGAACTAGAGAATAGGAACGCTTCCGGCACATAAGCTTTCAGCTTCGTTTGCGCCGCAGCGGCCTGCTGAAGATCGGATGTTTCCCACGCTTTGATCATGAATTGATCCGCGCTTAGGCGAAAGGCTTGCGAAGAAGAAGTCCATTTCGAAGTGGATTCACCCTGCCGCAAACCAATCTCCATCGCTCCCTTGCTTTGAAAAGTAACTGCCGGAACGCTTCCCCTTGTCGATATAAATAAAGTAACCCGAATATTCTCCAATGACGGAACAGCCGCATGGACTTGCACTCGAAAGATCGGCAGTACTGCGCTTAAAATGAGTACGAGGCAGCTAACGACAAGCAAGCCTTTCAATTTTCTGTTAATCAACCGAATGTTCTCCTTCCCAAATCCATAATCAGATATATGCCCGCAGTCTACTGAGGAACAGGCAATCCCAAATGTCTATAAGCGGCAGGAGTCACCGCACGACCTCTCGGTGTTCGCTGAAGAAATCCGATTTGCAGCAAATACGGTTCATACACGTCCTCGATCGTCTGACTTTCTTCCCCAATTGTAGCCGCGATGGTATCTAATCCCACCGGTCCGCCCTTAAAGCTTTGAATAATCGCCGTCAGCATTTTATGATCAATCAGATCAAGGCCTAACGAGTCTACCTGCAGCAGCTCAAGTGCCGACTTGGCAAGCTCTGTTGTAATCATACCGTCACCGCGAACTTGAGCGAAATCACGAACTCTCTTCAGCAGTCGATTCGCAATCCGTGGCGTCCCTCTCGATCTCAAGCCAATTTCGATGGCTGCTTCTTCCTCAATATGCACCTGTAAAATATCTGCGGCCCTTGTCACGATGAACGTCAGCTCGTCTACATTGTAATATTCCAAGCGGCTAACGACACCGAATCGATCCCGCAGCGGAGCGGAGAGCAGTCCCGCTCTTGTCGTCGCTCCGATTAACGTAAAAGGCGGAAGATCGAGCCGCACAGATCTAGCGCTGGGACCTTTGCCAATAATAATGTCAAGGGCGTAATCTTCCATCGCCGGATAAAGCACTTCTTCTACGGATCGATTCAAACGATGAATTTCGTCGATAAACAAAACGTCATTTTCCTGCAAATTGGTTAAAATCGCTGCTAAATCCCCTGGGCGTTCAATCGCGGGGCCGGATGTCGTCCGAATATTGACACCAAGCTCATTGGCAATAATGTTAGATAACGTCGTCTTCCCTAAACCCGGCGGTCCATAAAGCAGTACATGATCAAGCGCCTCGGAACGCTGCTTGGCCGCCTCGATGTACACCTTCAAATTTTCCTTGGCCTGGGACTGCCCGATATATTCAGATAAATACCGAGGGCGCAAGCTGTATTCGACGACATGATCTTCCATCATTAGATTCGCGGAAATGATGCGATCTTCCATGTCATGTGTTCCCTCCTATTTATCCTTTATATAATACTTTCAAAGCGGCCTTCATCACTTGATCGACGGTGTCTGACTCCTGCACTTGATCCTTCATCGTCTGCCAAGCAAGATCAAGCTCCTGCTCCGTCATCCCAAGCGCCATCAGACCTTCCTTTGCTTCCATCCAGTTAGCCATGCCACCTGGTGCAATTCCCAGAGCTTGAGCGTTGGACGCAGCATTGGATAGCGCTGTCACCTCTACGGCACCCAGCTTGTCCTTCAAATCCAGCACCATCCGTTGAGCCGTCTTCTTGCCAATACCCTGCAGTTTCGTCAGAAAGGCAACATTCTCCTGCTGTACCGCCGCGATCAGCGCTTCGGGTCTGCAGCCTGCCAGGATACCGAGCGCGACTCTCGGACCGATTCCACTCACATCAAGCAGCTTTCGAAACAGCGCCTGTTCCTCGCGTGATTCGAAACCATACAGCAGGATCGCATCCTCCCTCACATGATGATGCACAAAGACCGTGATTTCGCGGTCATTCTGAAACTGAAACGGGTTCGGGCAAAACAACCGATATCCGACGCCGTTCACATCCAACACAATATAGTCATGCTCTAAATGAGCCAGTGTACCTCTTAGAAAGTCAATCATCGTTTATTTACCTCATTCATTTTCCAATATACTTCCGCGGAATGAGCATGACAAATGGCAATGGCGAGCGCATCTGCTACATCGTCAGGCTTTGGAACTTCCTTCAGCCTTAAAAACATTTTAACCATTTCCTGTACCTGCCGCTTCTCCGCTTTACCATATCCTACAACCGCCTGTTTTACCTGCAAAGGTGTGTATTCGGCAATTTTCAGTCCCTTTTGCGCAGCAGCCAAAATGATCACACCCCGGGCTTGTCCTACTGCAAAAGCCGTCGTTACGTTGCGGTTAAAAAACAATTTCTCGATCGCGATCTCCTGCGGTTGATACCGATCAATCAGCTGTACCGTTGCATCATATACCTGCATTAGACGCAGTGCGGGATCGGTATGCGCTTCTGTTTGAATGCTGCCGTACTGCACGGGCGACAGCTGGCTTCCCTTTTTATCAATGAATCCAAATCCGACAATAGCAATGCCAGGGTCTATTCCAAGTACACGCAACCTAAGCTCTCCCTTATGCATAAGCGAACATATGTATTCGTATCTACACATTATAGCAAATTTCCATAGTTGTGATAAGAGCCAGTTGTTCCAATATTGGAATGAGAGCGGCCTTATCTTGAAAAGCGTTAGCATTCAATACACAAAAAAGCGATGGATTCCTCCATCGCTAGTCTGGTATGAACGTATTAACTTATCCTTATGGTTCGGTCGCCTTCATTGCTTTCTCCGTTGCTTCAATCGCATAATCGCTATAGGTAGATAAGACGCTGTTGTATTCATCAACATCACGTACTGGAATTCCGTCATACAGCTGTTCCACGGTGTCGGCGGGCAAGCTGCTTTCCAGATAATCGATGTCAATTTGGAAGAAGGTACGAATAACTTGATCCTCTGAAGGAGGTCCGAGGAACAAGGACAAGTGGCCGCTGCTGTCCATACCAAAAAAAGCTTCTTCTTTACATTTCGGAGACAAGTCATCAATATACTGCGTAAACACCAGCATCTCCTGATCGTCCCGTTCCAGCTGCCACTCCGGATGATCTCCTTGCAGCTTCTGTATTTGTTCTCCGTTCAGCATTCCTAGTGACTGCTCTTCCTCACCGCAAATATACATTTTTCTGAGGAGAACCTCCTGCTCTTCAGACTGTACAGGAATTCCTCCAACAGCAATGGACTCCTGCCTTACAAAAGGCGCGGTGCTTCCGTATTGATCCCATATATAACCGATGCCGCACAATACTAAGATCCATACACTGAAGATCCAGCGGCGTCTTTTCCATTTCAACTTCTTCTTCACTTGTTTTAACCAGCTTGAAAAGAGCACCTTGATCCCCTTCCGTTCCTTCCAAGTATGTAAACTGCTGTCTACTTGGTTTTTTACGTATTTTAACCAATACGAGAAGGGGTTATACATTTGATGAAGTCGATTTAGAATTTATCGCCAGTTAACCATGATTAATCCAGGGTACACTTTTCTTGCGCTTCACTGGCTTATCCAATTCATTTCTTTTAATGCGCAGCGTTTTTTTGCGCTTTTTCGTGCGAGCGGCCTTCCCTTTCTTGTTTTTTACTGCAGTCTTCGAATCCGAGGCTGACTTCTCCTCTGCGGCATTCTCTTTGGTCTGCTCTTCATCTTGCTCCTCACCCGATTCTTCCTCTTCATTCATATCATTCTCCGGGACATTGGGCCAATCAGGATTCCAGTTGAACCATCCCAAAGGCTCCGCAGGAGAAGGCGTCGGTGCCGTTGCTGAAGGATCCATCTGAGGGAATGCAGGGACATATCCGTACGGATGTGGCGTCTGATAAAAAAAGGACTGCGGCCCCTGAAATTGAGGCATGCTTGGACTTTGCACAGGATAAGGTGACGGAGCTTGCACTGGATAAGTCATTGGGGCAAATGGACCATAACCTCCCTCCAGCCCTGGATAAGATACAGAATCCGTTTGCGGCGGCCTGTGCTCATTCGAATCAAAATCTTCAAACTTCGGCAGCTCATAAAATGAAGGAGGGAACAAAGAAGTAAAATCGCCTTCACTGGACGAATTATCAGACGCATCCTCCTTATTCGAGTCCTCTTCTAAATTATCTTCCTCATCCTTGCTCTCTTCTGTTTCTTCCTCTTCAGCCTCGATAGAGCTCCAATCGCTGCTTTCGTCGTACTGCTCATCCATGATCTCAAATCTGAGAGACTTCATTGAATTCGTAAGGTCTTCAGCTTCGCTCTCGCTGCCTCGAAACAATTCACTTTCCGATTGTGTACTGGTCGTCGTCACCGAGTACTGTTCAGTTGGGATAAAGATTTTCATACCGGGCTGTAAAAATTCAACCAGCTGCGGATTTTTGGTAAGTAGGCTTTCCTCGCTAACCTGATATTTTCCGCAAATGCTGGAGATGTCTTCTCCTGACTTCACAATATGGATTTTCAACAGCAGGACCTCCTTAAACGGCATAGTTCATTACTACAGTCTATGCGACAAGATGGGCATTTGACCTAAAAACACAAAAAAAGGAACACTGTGCTCCCGTCTTGGACAAAGAATAGGTTCCGATCCTGCCACGGACATTATTTAAACCGCGATACATAGAGCCGCTGAAATTGAATGATATGTGAAAGACAGAGACAGCAAAAAACAGGGTATGATATCAATAAGATACTCATGCCCTGTTTTTCAAATTCATATTACTCGTATGATACTTTCACGCCGTCAATTTCGACAATTTTACGAAATTCCTTCAGCAAATGTGTCGTGATTGGACCTGCTTTGCCGGCTCCGATCGTTCTGCCGTCAACCTGCTGAACGGCAATGACTTCTGCAGCAGTTCCCGTCAGGAACACCTCATCTGCAACATAGACATCATGCAGTGCGAACGGTTCTTCTTTGACCGTGTAGCCTAATTTGCCGCACAGCTCCATAATCGCGGCTCTTGTGATGCCTTCAAGGGCTCCTAAGTAGCTCGGAGGCGTTGTCAATACACCGTTCTTTATTATGAAAATATTGTCCCCTGAGCCTTCCGTAACATAGCCTTGGCTGTTCAGCATTAAAGCTTCACCGACACCAGCTAAATTCGCCTGAATTTTTACAAGAATATTGTTTAAGTAGTTGAGTGACTTGATTTTTGGATTGAGTGCATCCGGAATGTTGCGTCTTGTTGAAACCGAAACGACCTTCAATCCGTTTTCATAATCCTCATCCTTATAAATAGCCAGCTGCTCTACAATAATTATGACGTTCGATTTCGGACATCTATTCGGATCCAGCCCAAGATTTCCTGGACCTCTGGACACAACGAGACGAATATAGCCATCCTTCAATCCATTTCTACGGATGGTTTCGGCCATCGCCGCTTCCATCTCTGCAGGCGTCAAGTCAATGTTCAACATGATCGATTTTGCAGAGTCATACAGCCTGTCCAGATGCTCTTTACACTTGAAAATATTGCCGTTATAAATGCGGATGCCTTCAAATATACCGTCTCCATACAGGAATCCGTGATCATACACAGATACCTTTGCATCCTCTTTACTTACAAATTCCCCATTTAGATAAATCACCTGTGCCACCGCACTACACCTCCGAATTCTCTTTTTTATGTTCATAGGAGTAACTCGAATAGGAGCCTAGAATACGAATCTGACAGCCGATCGCCTGAATTTCCTCTATTGCCGCTTGAAGAAGGACCGTATCCAACCGCTCTTGAATATCAATGAAGAAATAATAACTTCCTAGTTTTTTCTTTGTCGGTCTCGACTCGATACGAGAAAGATTGATTTTGCGCCACGCGAATGCAGACAGCACTTGGTGAAGCGCTCCTGGGTAATCCTCGGGTAGTGTAACCAGTATGCTGGTCTTCTCTCTTGAACTGCCCTCCATTCTGGAAAATCGACTGCCTACCAGAATGAATCGAGTGTAATTATTTTTATGATCCTGCACTGTCGGTTTAAGGACTTGCAGACCGTATTTCGCAGCAGCAAGTAAGGTGCCGATGGCCGCAGTATCCTGTCGCTGCTGTTGTTTCACGAGATAAACACCTTCGGCGGTGCTGCTGACCGGCTCCAGCTCTGCATGAGGCAGGTTCGATCCAATAAACTCTCTGCATTGGCCTATGGCAACCGGATGGGAGAATACTTTTCGGATACTGCTCAGCTCAGCTCCCGGCAGACCGATCAAATTTTGAATGGAGGGGTAAACCCATTCTGCGGTAATCGGCAGATCGTATTCATGAATGAGCAAATCGTGGTGTAAACTGACAGAGCCGTCAATCGTATTTTCGATCGGAATGACACTCGCGTCCGTTTCTCCTTTTGCCGTGGCCGAGAACACATCCGTAATCAGCTTGTAGGGGACGAACTCAACCGGCTGCCCCTCGAAAAAGAACCTCGCCGATTCCTCCGATACTGTGCCTTCTGGTCCTAAAAAAGCAATCTTCTTCATCCGCAAACCTCTCCTTCTCTTATATCGAAGGAACGGTTTGCCGGGTCTCCTTCGGCAATAAGCTGCGCTCCTTGTAAGTCTGGAGCAATACGTTCCACGACGACCGGTACCTTATACCTCTCCATCACGGATCGGAAGAACCGCTCCAGTTCGGCGGCTCTGCTTTGCTTCTTCGAACAAAACGCAATCATTGTCGGTCCCGCTCCGCTCAAAGCTGCCCCCAATGCACCGTGCTGTACTGCGCCTTCCAGCAATTCCTTCATCCCCGGTATAAGTTCTGCGCGGTAAGGCTGATGCAGCACATCTTTCATGGCGAAGGAAAGCAGCTCCATCTGCCCCGATGCAAATGCGGCGGTAATCAATGAGGAACGGCTGATATTGTGTACCGCGTCCTTCATATTCACTTGGCTGGGCAAAACATGGCGAGCTTTCTCCGTAGAAAGCTCGAACATAGGAATAACGAGCAGGCATTCCAGATCCTCCGGTGGAGAAAATCGCATATGGACAGCCTGTTCCCCATCCAATCCGGTCACAACCATACCGCCGAACATCGCTGCACCCACATTGTCAGGATGTCCTTCTATCTCAGCAGCCATTCCATAGATTTGATTGTCGTCAAACGGACGCCCTGCAAGTACATTGCCTGCCACCAAACCAGCGACAATTGCCGCTGCCGAGCTTCCCATGCCTCGAGTCAGCGGGATTTCGCTGCGCATCAACATGCGAAAGGTAGGTACGGGCTTGTTTGCTTTGGCAAAAATCCGCTCCGCCATTTGGTAGATTAAGTTCGACTGGTCTTGCGGCAATCCTTCCAAGTTGTCGCCAAGCAGCTCGACTTCAGGCTGTTCGGATAATTCGAGCCGAATCGTTAAGTATTTGCCGAGCGCCATGCCCAGCGTATCAAAGCCCGGGCCTAGATTCGCCGTACTCGCCGGTACCTTGACTGTGACCGATAATGGTGTCATTGAGTTCCACCCAGCTTCTCAATCGCATTCATGACGGCTGCTTCCGTATCTTCTACCACGAGCGGCTCTGCTTTCACGCTCTGAATGGCATTATTCGGATCCTTCAAACCATTGCCGGTCAATACACATACGGCAGTTTCCCCGCCTTTAAAGCCGCCCTGCTTATGCAGCTTGATCAGCCCTGCGAGCGATGCGGCAGAAGCCGGCTCAGCAAATACCCCTTCTTTGCCTGCCATCAAACGATATGCATCCAAAATTTCCTCGTCTGTCACGTAATTGATTTGTCCGCCGGATTCGTCAGCGGCCTGCACCGCTCCTTTCCAGCTGGCCGGATTGCCGATCCGAATCGCCGTTGCTACGGTTTCCGGATTGAGAATCGGCTCTCCTTTTACAATCGCCATCGCACCTTCCGCTTCAAAACCGATCATGCGCGGCAGCGAATCCGTTTTTCCTGAAGCATGATATTCCTTAAAGCCTTTCCAGTAAGCTGTAATGTTGCCGGCATTTCCAACAGGAATAGCTAAATAGTCCGGAGCCTTGCCCAATTGATCGCATACCTCAAACGCTGCAGTCTTCTGGCCCTCGATGCGGAACGGATTGACTGAATTCACGAGTGTAATCGGATGCTTCGCTGTAATTTCTCTAACAATTTCCAGCGCTCGGTCAAAGTTGCCTTCAATCGCGATGACTTTCGCTCCATAGATGATGGCCTGCGCCAATTTGCCCAAAGCAATATTATTATTTGGAATAATGACAATACAGTTCAGTCCGCCTCTGGCTGCATAAGCAGCCGCTGCTGCGGATGTGTTGCCGGTAGAAGCGCACATGATGGTCCGGCTTCCTTCCTCCATCGCTTTGGCGACAGCCATGACCATGCCTCTATCCTTAAAGGAGCCCGTCGGATTAAGACCCTCATACTTGAAATATACATCCATATCCAGCATGTCTGAAATTTTTTCCGCACGGATCAACGGCGTATTTCCTTCATGAAGTGTAATCATAGGTGTATTTTCTTGAATCGGCAAATACTGCTTATACTGCTCTAGCAAACCCATATATCTCATAACGACAGTCCTCTCTAATATCCTTAGTTTATCGTTGCTTCGGTGTTTGTATGATGAGGATCATATGATTATCCTTCGACACGGTACACACTGCGAATCTCGTGTACGACATCAAGACGCCGCAGGCTGTCCATGACTTGATTCATGCTCGCCTTGTTCGCGTCGTGTGTAATAATGATAATTTCAGCCGACGGATTATCTTCATTCGGATGCTGAAGCACAGACTCTAAGCTTACTTCATGCTGAGCGAATATTTCCGTAATCCGCGCCAAAACCCCTGCCTTATCTGCGACATGCAATAGTAAAAAGTTTTTATAGGAGATTTGGTCGTCGGTTTTCAGCTTCTTCGTCCGATAAGGTGAGAATCCGGCTTTTCCGCTAATACCGAGCTGCAGGTTTTTACTTACTGCAACCAAATCGGCAACAACAGAAGTGGCTGTCGGCATTTCACCGGCCCCCGGACCATAAAACATCGTTTCTCCAACGGCTTCGCCATATACATATACCGCATTGAATACACCATGGACGGAAGCTAGAGGATGACTTTTCTTCACCATGGTCGGCTGTACGCTTAAACTGATGAAATCATCTTGTCTCTCCGCGATGCCGAGAAGCTTGACCTCATAGCCTAATCGCTTGCCGTAATCAATATCCTCTTTGGTGACGCCGGAAATACCACTCACACTGACGTCTTCCATCGAAACGCCCGTTTGAAAACCGAGAGTACCAAGAATTGTCATTTTGTATGCTGCATCCAAGCCCTCCACATCAGATGTCGGATCCTGCTCCGCGTAGCCAAGCTGCTGCGCTTCCTTCAGAACCTCCGAATACGATGCGCCTTCTTGGCTCATTTTGGTCAAAATGAAATTCGTCGTCCCATTCACAATTCCCATCATTTTGGTAATCCGGTCGGAAGAAAAGCCTTCCACAATGGTACGCAGAATGGGAATCCCGCCGGCGACACTCGCTTCGTACAGCACATCGCAGCCTTTTTCCGATGCAAAGCTCATAATTTCCGCTCCATGCAGCGCCATTAAATCTTTGTTTGCCGTGACGACCTGCTTGCCGTGCTCCAATGCTTCCAACAAATATCCTTTCGTTGCATCGATCCCGCCCATAACCTCAATAATAACATCAATTTCCGGATCACGTATCACTTCGTATGGATCTTCTGTCAGCTTCGCATCGTCCAGCGCAATATTTCTACGCTTGGTTTTATCTCTGACGACAATTTTACTGATTTCTACCGGAGCACCGATTTTTCTCTGCAGATCCTCCTGGTGCCCTTCCACGATACGAACCACGCCGGTTCCAACAGTTCCTAAGCCAAGCATTCCTACCTTAATGGATTTCATTGATTCGCCTCCCATTTCCTATCCACGCATTGCTTCTCTCGAATGTACTGCTTCCATATCCACTGTTGATGTAAAGCAAGACAGCTTCGGTCATTCATCCTTGACCTACTACTTGCACCTTGTGTACGCCCTCCTGCTGTTTCAGTGCTTCCAGCAGACTAGGCAATCTTTCATTCATTAACGAGGTATCGACGGTGATGATGACATTCGCAACCCCCTGCAGAGGGATCGTCTGATTAATCGTCAATACATTGCCTTCATGCTGCGCCACCATTGCCAATACTTTGGAAAGTATTCCGGCACGATGAGATAAATCCATAGAGATCGCCACAATGGTTTCCTGCTGCACTTTATTTAAAGGAAAGATACCGTCCTTGTACTTATAAAAAGCACTGCGGCTAAGTCCAACCTTCTCGGCAGCTTCATTCACTGTCTTTGCCGTCCCAAGGGAAAGCATCTGCTTCACTTCGAGCGTCTTCAGCACCGCTTCCGGTAATATATCTTCTCTAACCAGAAAATACCGTTCCGTTCGGTTTTCAGCCACATTAGAGCGTCCTTTCCACGTAGACTTTTGTTCTCCCATAGTGGACATTATACAATGCCAGACGTCTTAGGGCAATAGGCTGTATGGCTGAATGTTTTATTTTTAGAAAACCAACCGCCCTCTGCACTTGAATGACTGCCAAGATCGTGAATGGAGGGAGCATTGTTATTGCATCTATCTCCTACAATTGAAAATTGAAAAATTGGGATTATCGTGAGAAAAGCCCGGTTTTCACCAGGCTTTATCGCTATTCCTTTTCTACAAATTCAAATTCAAAATCTCCAATACGAATCGTTTGACCGTCTTCGGCGCCTTTATTACGGAGTGCTTCATCGACACCCATTCTGCGAAGCATATTCGAGAAGCGAAGCGCAGAATCGTAATAATTGATCGGGGTACGCTTCAGAAGCGTTTCTATTTTCTCGCTCTCTACGATGAACACATCGTTTTCTCGGCGGATCGTAAATTCAGGTCCTTCATTTTTCGTTTCCAAACGATACACTTTCCGTTCCTCGGTCTCTGGCACCTCTTCAACCTTCACTTGTACCGGAATTTGATCCAGCTGGTCAGCGAGATGGAACATCAGCTCCCGCATGCCTTGTTGGGTCGCTGCGGAAATTTTAAATACGGGCGCATCGATGCCATGCTCCTTCAGCTTTTGCTCAAACTGCTGGAGATGCTCCTCCGCATCCGGAATGTCCATTTTATTCGCGGCAATGACCTGCGGCCGATTTTCCAAATTCATATTGTACAGCTTGAGCTCCTCGTTAATTTTCAAATAATCGTCGAACGGATCGCGGCCTTCGGTCGCCGCCATGTCGATCACATGAAGAATAATGCGAGTTCGTTCAATATGACGCAAAAACTCGTGCCCTAATCCAACGCCTTGGTGGGCCCCTTCAATTAACCCCGGAAGGTCGGCCATCACGAAGCTGCGTCCTTCCTCTACCTGAACCACGCCTAAATTCGGTGTCAAGGTCGTGAAGTGGTAAGAAGCGATCTTCGGCTTCGCAGCAGAGACAACGGAAAGGAGCGTCGACTTCCCAACACTCGGAAAGCCCACCAATCCAACATCGGCCATCACCTTCAGCTCTAGTACTACCCAGCGTTCCTCCCCTTCTTCACCGTTCTCAGAAATATAGGGAGCAGGGTTTGCAGGCGTGGCGAACCGAACGTTGCCGCGTCCTCCCTTTCCGCCTCTTGCAGCAACAACCTCTTGGCCATGCTCGGTCAAGTCGGCGAGTACTTCTCCGGTATCGTCATCCATAATTACCGTACCCGGGGGTACACGTACGATCATATCTTCCGCATTCGCGCCGTATTGGTTTTTCGGTTTGCCCTTTTCACCGCGCGGCGCTTTAAAGTGCTTTTGATAACGGAAATCCATGAGTGTCCGTAAACCTTCATCCACACGAAAAATCACATCTCCGCCTTTGCCTCCGTCACCTCCGGCTGGACCGCCCTCGGCTACATACTTTTCTCTTTTAAAGGCGATGAGTCCATCTCCCCCATTACCGCCTTTGATATATATCTTCGCTTTATCTACAAACATAACATCACCTCATCATTGCACGAACTATTGCTGCCTAACACCAGAGAGGTAAAGCATCATGTGATCATGCCGTTTCTATTAAGGAAAAGGAAATCTCCAATTGGATAAATCGTCGCCCTGCCGATTGCTTCAGCATGGAGAAGACTTCTTTATCCAGATGATGATTCCAAAGATCTTCCCACTCCGCCGTATTGTATGCTCCTTCATAGTTCATATCCATTCGCAGTAAGCCATCCGTCATTGAAATATGAAGACTTAAACAGTTTGGCTCACCTTCGGTATGGAGCGAGCATCGTTTCAACATTTGAAGAACCTGCAGAACGGCCTCCTCACTGCATTCCCGTTCCGTACATTTCTCCATAATCCTTTCCGGAAAGTCGCCCTCAATGGTCAGAACGGCGGATTTCCAGCCCAGCTTCAACGCGAAAAGCCTCGAAGTAAACGAAGGGGAACCGATCTTAAACAACAAGCTTTCATCCAAGAGCCTTTGTTTCATATTGTCTACACATTTTTGCAACTTATCAATTTTGTTCATCTTTAGGTAAGCCATCAGCAATTGGACATCGTTCAATAAATCGTGACGATGAATGCTGAATGCGTATGATAGTAATTCATCCTTACTTTTTACTGCCTTTAGTACCTCCATCTCAATCTGTTCCTTCTGCCTGCGCCGGTCCAGCATAAACCAAGCGGCAAGCGATATAAGCGTTAAGGCACCAAATCCTCCTCTAACCCAAGGCAGACCATCGATCAAGAGAATAAAGGAGAAACAGATCGCCGCGAATATGAGCCATAAAGCTTGTCCTTTAGCCTGTTGATTCATGGTCTTCCTCCTTCACTCCTTGCGGGCCGTACACAGGTGGCTCTTTTTTACACCCCAACAGTATACCATGTTTATCCATAAACTTCATCCGCAATCATGAATTGAAAAGGAATCCGCTTCACAAACGACAAGCAACGGTTTTAAAACTAATATTAATTCCAATAACCATTCCCGGTCCCTGCTTCTAATGGGACATCTCTCGTTTTTTCAATACATAAACGGAAAAAGTCACGAATCCCACAATCAGCAGTCCAGCAACCAGAAACACTGCAAAGCCTTCCGGCAACGTTTCGCCGCTAAGCAAATAATGTCCGGCCTGATCCGATAAGCGTGACGGACTCCACTTGGTGAAACGAGGCAGCAGCGATGAAGCGGCGGACAAGCCTAATATACACAGTAAACTGATAAATGCAATCGCCCCACTGCTTTTCAGCCAGCTGCTGAAAAATAAAGTTAGGCTTAAAACAAAGGCAAGCCAAATCCAGTAGGTCATAAAGCTCCACAATATTCTGAGCTCGTCAACTGGCGAAATCAACATTTCCGTATAGTACCAAGTAAATAAATAACCTAGAGCAAAAGAAATAGTGCACAGCGTCATCATCGCGGCCCATTTTGCAGTGATATATGAGCTATAACGAACCGGCTTTACAAAAATCATCGAAGCGGCACCGGAATTACACTCTGCTGAAACGATACCCATGAAAGCAAGCACAAGTATCAGTACACCTACCGTCCCGTATTGCGATAATGCTTGAACCATGACCTCATTACCTGCAGGAATGGGAATCTCAATGATTGCCCCTTCAGGCAATCCACCCGCATTCTTCAATATTTCCGGCATGTAATATGAAGTAATTGGATTCATGACTCCGAGCAAAATAAATACGATCGGGACCCACAGCCATTTGCTGGTGCGCCAATATTCCAGCATTTCCTTTTGATACAGTACGAACCACTGCTTCATTTCCCCACCGCCTTCATAAATAAGTCTTCCAACGATGTCTCAGCGACTTCAAACCTCGTGACAGACACCTCATGCTGAACCAAGTCCTCCATGACAGCCAGCTTCATCCGTTCTAAGTCGTTCACTTGGATACGTATCCCTTGTCCGTACCTCTCCATACTAACCACCTGATGGCCAAACCTTTCGGCCATACCTTCCGCCCAACCAAAGATTGATGCATCGCCTTGGACATAAATGATCGGCTCCTGGTATGCGCTTCGCACTTCATCCAACGTTCCCGATATAGCAATTTGTCCTGCCTGCATGATCATCACATCATCGCTCACTTCCTCAGCGTCGTGCAGCACATGCGTCGAAAAAAGAGTCGTCGTATGCTGCTTAATGTGCTGCAGCAGCTCCAGCACTTCCCTGCGGCCAAGCGGATCCAAAGCCGAAACGGGCTCATCTAAGATAAGCAGACGGGGGCTGTGAATTAATGCTTGGGCGATCCCCAGCCGCTGCTTCATTCCGCCGGAATACCCGCCGATTTTTCGTTTTGCCGCCTGCTCTAAACCGACCAATTGTAGAAGCTCCATCGAACGCTTTTTCACTGCTTGCTTGCTCATGCCAGCCAGCTTGCCGACGTATTCAACATATTCCCTTCCGCTCATCCAGTGATAAAAAACCGGATATTGGGGCAAGTATCCGATATCGGCCCTATGATCCGTATGCTCCGAGCCTTCGAATGAAATACTTCCCTCGGTAGGGGCAAGAAGGCCTGACAGCATTTTCAGCGTTGTTGTTTTCCCCGCTCCATTCGGTCCGAGCAAAGCTGCGCACCTGCCCTCATCAAGCGTGAAGCTTACGCCGTTCACGGCTGTCGTCCTGCCGAAACGCTTGACCAACTCCCTTACTGTTATGAGTCTCATCCTTCATTTCTCCTTCCAAAAATAAAGTAAGCTACTGTACCCAGCAGCGTTCCGATGACAATGACAACTGCCCAAATCCATTTCGGGGCGCTTGCATCCTCTGTTTTCCACAGCGATATGAGCGCGACAATTTGCAAAATAAATTGCAAAGCTAGGACAGGGCCTACGATTTCCCACGGCACAACTTGGATATCCAAATTCATCGATTGTCCCTCCTGTTAAATCGAATTCTGCGTACACACATCATATAAAACAAAATAGGCATCGGACATTGAATAATTCCCCATAAGCCCCAAAGCCATGCATTACGGCCTCTCTTACGCGCATCTAGGAATAAATAAATGCTCTGTGCAATCAACAACGGGACAACCAGCAGCAATATTTTCAGGTCTTCCCCTTGTATCGTCAGATTCATATTCATGCTTCATCCACCCGCTTTTCGTTCGCTTCTGAAGATAACAACAGGGGCAGCGAAAAATACGATCACTTGCAGTACAATAAACATCATTGGCAACTGAATGAAAACCCCGCACAAAGCAAGCAAAATCAAAAGTGCCGCTGTTAAAAACAAGAGGAAATCACGTATGGCACGTTTCTTGATCCGCTCCTGCTGCTCGCTTACCCATTGCTTCATCCAGCCTTCGTCTGGAACCGTGACCTGAACGTTTTCTTCCAGCAGGTCAAGTCCTTTCTTTAGCGCACAGGCGATCTCCTGTTCTTCAATAGACAGCTGTTCCCTCGCCTCCGTAACATTCGCTCCGTCACGACTTAAATGATTGCTTGGCTTCATCTGCCGCCATCTCCTTTCTTAACCACTTCAGCCCGTTATGTATTTTCGATTTCACTGTTCCTGCCGGGAGCTTCAGCATTTCCCCGATTTCTTCGTAGGTGTAGCCATAGTAATGCTTCAATATGACCGACAGTCTTGTATCCTCCTGAAGTAGGGATAAAGCCTCCAATATTTCCGGCCACTCGCTGCCTCGAGTTTCCACTTCCCAGCGCAGCTTGCGTATTGCCTGCTCCTGTTCCTGCCAGCGCAGCTCTCTTTTCTTTCGGCGCAGCGAATCCAAGTATAACCTTGTTCCAATCGTCATCATCCAAGAGGAAAATTTAGAGCGTCTCTCATCGAATTGGTGCAGCTTCTCCATAGCGCGAAGCGCCGTATCTTGGGCTAAGTCTTCCGCCAGCATGCGGTTCATCGTAATTTTCATAAAATAATGGAGCATAAAGCCATAATGCTTGTGAAGCAGCTGGGCCAGCGCGGTTCGATCGCCTTTCCTTGCCTTTGATATTAAATCGGTGTCATCAACCGTCATGAAACGCTCCCCCTTTTTGCCCGCCCAATGATGAACTCTTTCTATTTGTGCACATCGATAGTACGTCTTACTTTCATCTTTCGTTCAGACGACACCGAATATTTTTCAAAAAAAAAAAAAAAAAATCCGTCAAGGCAAATGTGCCCCTGACGGTCTTCTAAAAGCTATCAATCCACAGCTCCCCGCTGCGATTATGCTTTATAACAAGAAAAAACCCGGCTTTCACCGGGTTTTTCGTCACATCCTTTAAGCTTGTGCAGCTTGTTCAGCGGGATATACGCTGACTTTTTTACGATCGCGTCCCCAACGCTCGAACTTCACGACTCCCTCAACCTTTGCGAACAAAGTGTCGTCAGAACCGATACCTACATTCGTTCCAGGGTGGATTTTCGTTCCTCTTTGGCGAACCAAAATGTTGCCGGCTTTCACCAACTGGCCGTCCGCACGCTTCGTACCGAGACGCTTCGCAATGCTGTCACGTCCGTTCTTTGTAGAACCTACCCCTTTTTTGGATGCGAAAAATTGAAGATTCATGTTCATCATGGCGTTTTCCCTCCTTTGGAATTCAAATGCTTTATCGAAACATATTCTCCATACGATTGTTCTATGGACTGTAAGGTAACCCTCATCGCGTGAAGCAGCAGCTGGATGTCTTCCGACTTCCTCTCGTCATCGATCTCCGGAATCGTCACGGATAAATAGCCGTTCTCCTTCGATTCGACGCCGGGCTGAATCCCCAGAAGCTCTTCCAACGCATTCAACGTGCCGATCGTCGTCGCGGACACCCCCGCACATACGATATCTTCACCAGGGTCTGCGTATTCAGCATGGCCGTCTACCGTATAGGAAACGATACGGTCTGCCTTGTCTGTAACGAAGCGGATTTCAATCATAGCCGCCTCTTACGCTTGAATTTTTTCGATAACGACTTTAGAGTAAGGCTGACGATGGCCTTGCTTCTTGTGGTAGTTCTTCTTCGCTTTATACTTGAAAACAACGATCTTTTGACCTTTACCGTGCTTCTCTACTTTAGCAGATACGCTTGCGCCTTCTACTACAGGAGTTCCCGCTACAAGACCGTCACCTTTGGATACTGCGATTACTCGATCAAAAGTGACTGTGTCGCCTTCAGCAGCGCCAACTTTCTCGATGTAAAGTACATCGCCTTCTTGAACTTTGTATTGTTTTCCGCCAGTTTCAATAATTGCGTACATGGCTGCACCTCCTCATGTCTCAGACTCGCCCGTTTCAGGTGGGATATCGATCCGCTTCTCAACCTTGTCGGTGCGGTTACAGCATGTGACTTTGGCACACACTCAGATAGTTATACTATCACATCTATCTCGGTTTGGCAACTATCAATGCATGGGAACTCTCCCGGTTCCTTGGCAAGCGTGACAAACATCCAGTGACATCAGTGCACTGCTCTCCCTTGCCTTTTTCCGGGTAATCTCCAACAGCCCAAGCTTCGTCCAGCCGACAACCGTAGATTTCGTGCGATCTTCCTTCATATGCTCCTCCAGCATTTGTAAAACCTTTTCCTGATGCTCCTCCAGACGCATATCGATGAAATCTACGATGATGATACCGCCGATGTCGCGCACACGAAGCAGCCGGGCAATCATCTCTGCCGCTTGCAGGTTCGTTTGAAATACGGTTTCCTCCAAATCCACTGATCCTGTGAACTTACCCGTATTGACATCAACGACCGTCAGCGCCTCCGTATGATCTATATGCAGGGAAGCTCCGTTATCGAGCCGGACCTTCTGTCTGAACAGCTTGTCCAGTTCATCCTGTACACCGAATTTCACAAATATGTCCTCACCCGAACGATCCACTTTAACTCTATTCTTCCAACGAGGGGCAAAACCGCCGATGTAAGCTGCGATCTCCTTGGCCGTCTTCGCCTCATCGACAACCATTTCCTCAACTTCCTCTGTAAACAAATCCCGCACGATTCGAGGTAGCACGTCCAATTCCCTATATACCTCGGCAGGCGATTTCAGTTCCTGGCTCCGTTTGACAATGCCAGACCAGCGTTCTCGCAGGTAAAACAAGTCCTTCTCCAGAAATTCCTCCGTCTCATGCTCTGCAGCCGTTCGCAAAATAACGCCTTCATCGTTTTGACGCATCCGCTCTCCGAAGCTGCGCAGCCTCTCCCTCTCGGCATCCGATGAGATTTTGCGAGAAACACCTACGTAATCCGCGTTCGGCATATAGACCAGCCATCTGCCTGGCAGCGAAAAGTGGGTCGTCACCTTCGCGCCCTTTCCGCCAATCGCTTCCTTGATGACCTGGACAAGCAAATCTTGCCCCGGTGCAATGAGTTCATCGATTGAAGGCTTCACTTTAGGCTGCTTTTCCAAATGTGCAGGAAGCAGGTCATCGATATAAATGAAGGCATTTTTTCCTAGTCCAATGTCGACGAACGCCGCCTCCATGCCCGGCAGTACATTAACCACTTTTCCTTTATAGATATTCCCTACGGTTGGTTTGCCCTTGCCGCGCTCTGCAGCATATTCTACCAACCTATCCTGTTCCATCAGTGCTACTTTTGTGAAGTCCTGCTCGCAGCGGACCACAATTCTTTTCATGCACACACCTCTAAACGGCCGTTTCCCAGCTCTCATTTAAGCTTATTTTAACATAACCTTATTACTAGTTTATACACTGAGAATATGCAGAAGTTGCTTAAGAAAAAATGGTAATTCTCGGGCCGTTAAAAGCTGAGTTCACAGAAGTGAAAAACGCGCGAACCACTTTTTGCTCCGGTAAAATCGCTTGAATCTTTCCCTGCTCGTTCATCACGTAGATTAAATGGTAGCGGTCTCGCATGAATAATTTGACGACCTCAGATAGCGGAAGCTGGGGAGAAACAAATATAGCCTTTGCATGAACGCCCTTCGACATTCGGCTAGAAGTGCGTGCATCCCGGTCAATTAAAAAGCTGACGAAGCGGAAATGAAAATGTTTGAGTGTATAGGCGTTTGAATAAATAAGAAAGCAAGCAATCACCAGAAGATTCAGTTGAAGCCCGAACGCCGTCAAAGTGAGGATCGAAAACCCAAGCAGCATCACACTCATCGTTAAACTGGCGAGTGTCGTAGAGAACAGCGCTTTATGGTATGGGAGCCATAAGCACAGAAAGACATGCAGCAGCTTTCCGCCATCTAACGGTTGAATCGGAAGCAGATTAAACAGGGCGATCATCAGATTCGCTTGAATGAAATATGAGGTCCACTCTTCACCCCATAATCCGAGTGAATGAAATAATAGGGCGACGACAGCCATCCATAAGTTTTGAAACGGCCCGGCTGCAGCAACAACAGCCTCCTGCCATGCGGGTGGAACGACTTCATCCACAACGGCCACCCCTCCGAAAGGGAGGATTTGAATTTCTCTCAGCCTCCAACCGAACCATTTGATCGCCGCAACATGCCCAAGCTCGTGTACAAGTACAATGATGAACAAAGTCAAAATTTCAGCGAACGCTCCCGTTAGAACCGATCCCAGCATTACCATCGAGAATAAAGGATGGATCGTCAGCTTTACTCCGAGCCATTTAGTCAAGCGGAATCACATCCGTCGGGTTTACATACTCATCATCCTTCATGATGGCAAAATAAAGCTCAGCCTGCTCTCCTTCACGGGCTGCCGCTTTACCGACAGGCTCTCCTCCTTCGATCCAATCGTTTTCGGCGAGAGGGGTTTCACTAAGCTGCGCATAGACCGACTTCATTCCGTTCGCATGTTGGATAATCACGGTAAGACCAAGGGTACGATAATTTCCGGAAAAGATCACTCTCCCCGTATCTAGCGCAGCGATCTGATTCTGCTCGTCTGTCATTTGGATGCGAACGCCTTTATGCTGTTCAGAAAAGGATTGAATCAATTTGCCTTCGGCAGGAACATACAGCTTATTCAGTTCATTCGATTGAACGAGCGTGCTCTCCTTATCCTTGTCCGACCAAATCGGGATAAATGAAGGCGACCCACCGAAGGTGTCCATATACCATACTTCCACCTTCTCAAAATCAATCGACTCGGTAACGGCCGTTTCAATCCATGCCTGTCCCTTCACAGCCCAAGGCTCATCGAGCTGAAACATCCCCCATATCGCTGCAAAAAGCACAATGCAGATCATGAGCTTCAGCTTCAAATACTTTAAAACCGGAGGTTCTACACCGCCATGCTCCTCCTTCTCATTCATGTATTTCTGCCAATTTTGCTTTTGACGCTGCTTCCATACCCATTCGGGATCGTTTTGTTTGGAATTGTCCTCGTTCCGATCATGGAACGAAGCAGTAGATATGGTGGAATGAGGCGCCGCAAAATCCTGAATGTTCGCGTGATGATCGAATGAATCCGGTCTGATGGGCCCATCCTTCTTCTGTTTCATTTTCACAAGCTGCTTCATTCTTTCATGACGTCGGTTCCGAATCGTTTCTTTGATATCCATTGGCACTCCTCCGGCAACTGTAATTTCCTATGAGAATGAATATACGGGCTTGTACTTATTAGTGATTGTATGTGCCGATCTAAAACCATATGACTGCAGTCACTACGTAAATTTGTAACCTCTAAGGTATAATAGACGTATATTCATTTAACTGAACTTAAAGGAGAGGGAATGGCATGATTGTAACAACAACAGAACATATTGTAGGATATGAAGTTTCCGAGGTGCTGGGCACCGCGTTTGGCGTCGTTGTGAGAGCCAGAGGACTGGGCGGAGACATTATGGCTTCATTAAAAGGTCTCGTCGGCGGAGAAGTGAAGCAATACACCCAAATGATTGAAGATGCGCGCAGACAAGCTTTGGATCGAATGGTGCAAAATGCTCACAGCATGGGAGCGGATGCCATCGTCATGATGCGCTTTGACAGCGGAGATGTCGGCTCAAATATGAGTGAAATTGTTGCCTACGGTACCGCGGTGAAGGTAAGGAAGCTGTAATGGATGCTTGGGATTGGTTATTCAGCATTTGGGGCATACAGATCATCATTGCGATCATTCTGATTATCGCCGGTTATATGTATTACGACAAACGATACAAGAATCAAAACAAAGGCACGCTTTATGGCGGTGACTATATTCGGACGAATGAAGTATTTACCGATCCATCCGACGGTAAAGTATACCGCGTATACTACAACCCGAAAACAGGTGAAAGAGAATACATCGAGGAATAATATCCGCATTCATCTTCTAACAAGAACAGCCTGGCGCATCTTATGCACCAGGCTGTTCTTGGATAAACATCGTGATATCACTTCAAGAAGGATGGGGATACACGGAGGTAAAGCCCTGCGCTTCTTTCTTACTATCCAAAAAGGGTTGTCCCATGTTGTTGATGCTGAAGGAACATGTCGCAACAAAGAGCAATGGGTCTCGTATCTGATGGAGGAGCGGCAGCGTTTGCCTATGAATGTGGATGGTAACCTTAATGATTTGTTCTTAGCATCCACATTGAACAGCAACCGGAACCAGATACGAACCCGAACAGCAAGATCATTTCGACTTGAGTTCACGGCATACCTATTGGGGCAGCCCTTTTCTTTGTCATCTTCAATCATCTAAAAACATCGATTTCTTCTCCTGATGCACCTTCACGCTCATCACCAGTCCGATCGACAGCATGTTAATTAACAGTGATGTTCCCCCATAACTGATGAACGGCAGCGTAATCCCAGTGAGCGGCATCAAACCGATGAGCATGCCTACATTCTCAAATACTTGGAACACAAACATCGAGACGATACCTACGATCATATAAGCACCGCTAATATGCGAGGCCTGCAGCGAAATAATGATCATCCTGTAGATGAGAAGAAAATAAAGCAGCAGCAGTATAGAGGAGCCGATAAAACCGAATTCCTCACCGATGACAGCGAAAATCGAGTCGGAGTACATGTACGGTACGAACCCTTTTTCCACCCAATCTCCTTGCAAATAACCTTCCCCGGTCAATCCCCCGGTTCCAATCGCAATTTTCGAATGATACACATGATATATGGCATCGGAGGATACCTCATCAGGATTCAGAAACGTATCGATTCGCGTCATCCAATGGGAATTCCCTTTTTGTTCCAGGTATTTATATATATCATCGTGGTAGGTCTGATACAGGAAAAGGAAGGATGCCATGAAAGCAACAAATACAATGATACCACCCAGCACATATTTCAGCTTCAAATTGCCGATCCAAAGCATACCTACTAGGATTATCATATAGATGATCGCATTGCCCAAATCCGGCTGTGCCATGACGAGCGCGAACGGAATGAACGCTACGAGACTATACGGTGCTGCATCTCGAATAAGTCCCAGCTGTTCCCCGTTCTTTTTGGACAAAAGATAAGCTAACAGCATAATGATGGCCAGTTTCATCAATTCCGCAGGTTGGAAACTGAAGCCTCCGGGAAGCTCGAACCACCCTTGGGCACCGTTTATATCCGTACCTAAAAAGTAAACCGCTACCAAGAGGACCAGACCAATGCCATAAAAAACAGGACTGACCTTCATCAGTAGGCGGTAGTCGAGAAATATTGTCGCGAAGAAAACCACAAATCCGGCTGCATAAACAATCAGATTCCGTTGATCATAATCAGAAAACTTCGGCTGATTCGCGATCGCACTGTGAACTAACAGCGTGCTGATGACCATAAAACATAACAGAATGATGACAATAAGCCAATCGATTCGTTTTAGCTTTTCTAACAAGCCTTATCATCCTAACCCGAAAAACTTTTTAATCTTTTTCATCATTCCCGGCTTATCCTCCAGCGGCATCAGAGGCACCTTATCTCCTAATATCCTTCTGGCGATATTTCGATAGGCAAGCGCCGCCTTCGAATTCGGGTTCATGACTGTCGGTTCGCCGCTGTTGGCCGCCTTGATGACAGTTTCATCATCCGGCACAATGCCCAAAAGGTCAATGGCCAAAACCTGGCAGATCTCATCGATATCCAGCATTTCGCCGGATTTCACCATCTGCGGACGAATCCGATTAATGACCAGTTTAGGAGCTTGAATCTTCTCCGCCTCCAGCAGTCCGATTATTCGATCGGCATCCCGCACCGCTGCATTTTCCGGAGTTGTGACGACGATGGCTTGATCCGCTCCGGCAACGGCATTTTTGAAGCCTTGTTCGATTCCTGCCGGACAATCGATGATTACATAATCAAAATCCGCTTTTAATTGATCGACGATTTCTTTGACCTGCTGCGGTGAAACCGCATGCTTATCCTTCGTCTGCGCGGCCGGCAGTAAGTACAGCTCATCAAACCGCTTATCTTTAATAAGCGCTTGATTTAACCTGCATCTTCCTTCGGCCACATCCACCAAATCATAAATAATTCGGTTCTCGAGTCCCATCACTACGTCCAGGTTTCTTAAACCGATATCGGTATCCACCATCGATACCTTTTTACCTAGCAATGCTAGAGCCGTTCCAATATTAGCAGAGGTGGTCGTTTTGCCAACGCCGCCCTTGCCGGAAGTAATGACTATCGCTTCTCCCACCGTATTCACACTCCTTTAAACTCCATAGCACCGGGTCTGATTTTGTGTAGATGGGTCAGTTTATTGATCTGCATCTTATTACCTTCCAAATAGGCAAATTCCATAAATGCTTCCTCAATCCCCCACTCATCCGGAGGACGGCTGATGACTTCCCCAATACGCAGCTGTGTCGGTCTTAAGTGGGAAGCCGCAATCACGGCCTCTGTATTTCCCTCGGAACCGGCATGAGCCATTCCTCTCAAAGACCCCATAATCCATATATCGCCCGTGCTGATAATCGTTCCACCCGGATTTACATCACCGATATATAATAGATTGCCACGATGAAATACCGTTTGTCCAGAGCGGATCATCCCTTTCATCAGCTTGAGGTCGCTTGATGCTTCTGGCGAAGGATCCATTGCCTCATCCGAATCTATCGACTGTACGATCAGATTTCCTTGACACCGGATCGTTTCCATCAGCAGCTCTTTCTCCTCAGTGGAGATTTGACGTGAGCCCAGCTTTACATTCACGTGGATGATCGGCCCTGTCAAGATTTGTTGATGCGTATGTTCTAATTTATGCCTAAGCTCGGAGACGAGCTCATCAAATTCACATTGATCGTTTAGTAAAAAGACGAGTCCGTCCTTCACTCCCTTGATCGTTACGAAGTTACGTTTCACAGCGGACATGCACCGATTTCCCTCCCACCTAATACAATTCTGCCTTCATCGGTGTTTTCCTTCTTTCGCGAGGCACGGGCTAGTCATTCTCTCTTTTTGCCTTCTTATTCGATTTATCCAGCAGCACCCGAATCGGAATATATATCGCAGCGGCAAAAAATAAATTAAACAGCAAAGACGGCAGAGCGTAATGAAGCATCGTCCACACAAACGACTCTTGATTGATTTGGAACAACCGATACAGCAAATCAACGGCCAGCTCTAAATAAACTAGAGCGCCGATAACAAATAGGAGGGATCCAACAAAGGCTGGCGGCTTTCTTTGATTAAACAATGCCACACTGTATGCTCCAAGACCCATCGTAAACGTGAACAGTCCCAGCATATGTCCGTAATACAGCAAATCCTGCAGGAAGCCGAAGGAAACGCCAAGAGCTAGAGCAAAATGCCTCCTTCCCTGTAAGGCAACGTACAGAATGAGGACATAAACGAAATGAAAGGAAATATGATCCTGCCAGCTTGCAGGGATAAACCAAGGCAGCAATGACCCTTCTAATATAAACACAACAAAAATGATCCACCAAATCAGCTGCTTCTTCATTCTTCACCTTCCAGAGGCGGAACTTCCACCACGAACACTTCTTTCAAATGATTAAAGTCTGCGAAAGGCTCGATTTTCGCGGTACGGGTTAAGCCGAACTCTCCAACATCGCTTGATTTGACCGTGCCGATGCGGAGACCTTCAGGGAAAACCCCGCCTAGACCTGAGGTGACAACAACATCACCATCTTGGATCGGATCACTTTGTTTGATCTTCGTCATATACAAGAGTCCGTCACTCATATCATAGTTCTCGATGGTGCCGAACGAATCAGATTCCTTCCCTTCCACCGTTGCTGCAATCGCCTTATAGCGCGTGGACGTATTGTTCAACTCCGTAATGAGCTGGACATGAGAATAAAACGGCGTTACGCGCTCAATCCGACCGACCAGCCCATCAACGGTAACCACAGCCATATCGACTTCAATCCCGTCTTTTTCGCCCAAATCAATCTTGATGGTCGCATTATATACATCCGGGCTGTCTGCGACGACTCGGGCTATGCGGTATGTATAGTTGTCCCTGCTTTTCTGCCTTTCGGTAAACGCCAAATTCTCTTTTAAGCGCTTATTTTCATCTTCTAATGCGTTCAGTCTTGCCACATCACGGGCATAAAAGGCCAGCGTCTGCTTCAGCACCTTATTTTCCTCATAAAGCTCATCAATTTTTCCTAAATCCTCAAAAAAACTAGAGATCGAAGAAGCCGGTTTATAGAAGAGACCTTGAACCCATGAAACCGAATCATTCAAGAACTTTTCCGGCCAAGTCGGATTTTCGCGTTTGAGGTAAGTAATGCCCATAATTCCAATAAAAATGATTAAACTGAATAAAAGGATAAATAGCCTTTTGTTCCCCAAAAGCTTGAACAATATGAACACCCCAAAGCTTGAATTGTTACCTCAGTGTTGTAATGAACACGATTCACGTTCTTACAACGATTGTTCAATACAATTCAAGCGTACAAAGCTTGAATTGTTACCTCAGTGTTGTAATGAACACGATTCACGTTCTTACAACGATTGTTCAAAACGATGAAAAGCAAGCCCTCATCCCTCCTAAGTTCAAGCAGATGCAGCATAACATGCTCGAACCGGCTGAACAGGGAGAAAGCTTGCATAGAAGCTGTAATTATCGTTTAGATTTGCTGGCAGGACCTGACTTCGATTTCATGAGATGAATGTTCTCGAGCGCTCGTCCAGTACCAATCGCAACGCAATCGAGCGGATTATCTGCAACAATCACCGGCATACCGGTCTCTTTGGCTAGCAGCTTATCCAAATTGCGGAGCAGAGCTCCGCCGCCGGTCAGTACGATTCCCCGGTCCATAATATCTGCTGAAAGCTCCGGAGGACATTTCTCCAGCGTCACCTTCACCGCATCAACGATGCTGTTCACCGTATCCGATAAAGCATCAGCAATCTCCTCAGAACTGATTGTAATGGTCTTTGGAAGGCCGGTTAACAAGTCTCGTCCACGTATTTCCATCTTCTCATCATTATCGAGAAGCATCGCAGATCCAATCTCCATTTTGATCTGTTCAGAGGTGCGTTCACCAATCATCAAATTATAATTGCGTTTAATATATTGAGCAATCGCTTCATCCATTTCATCTCCCGCAACCCGAACCGACCTGCAGGTCACAATGCCGCCCAATGAAATGACAGCGACCTCCGTCGTACCACCGCCAATATCAACAACCATCGATCCGGTTGGTTCCCAAACCGGCAAATCGGCCCCGATTGCGGCAGCAAACGGCTCTTCTATGGTATAGGCTTCCCTCGCTCCCGCCTGACGAGTCGCATCTTCTACCGCCCTTTTTTCCACCGCGGTAATCCCGGAAGGTACACACACCATCACGTTCGGATGTCGAGGAAAAAGCATTCTTTGCTTCTGCGCGCCTCGTATGAAATATTTGATCATCGTCGCCGTCGTTTCAAAATCCGCAATCACCCCATCCTTCATTGGACGAACCGCACGAATATTACCGGGCGTTCTGCCGATCATCCGCTTTGCCGATTCACCTACGGCCTCGATCCCCTTAGAGTCGGTCCGAATCGCTACAACGGACGGCTCCCGTAGAACGATCCCCTTCCCTCTAATGTAAACTACCGTATTCGCCGTACCTAAATCTATTCCCAGGTCTCTAGTAAAACCACCAAACATGGTATGTTCTCCTTCCTTCACTTCTGCTGATCTTCTGCTGTTAGTGTTGTATTTATTGTAAAGGCATTTTCTAAAAACGGACTGATTCCAGCTCGTCCGCACATGACAGGATTATTTGATTATATTACATCTGTCCAAGCTGCTTCAAACTAATAAACTTCTGATCTCCAATGATAATATGATCCAACACCTCGATTCCTATAATCTCACCTGCTTCAACTAACCTCTCGGTAATGCTGAGGTCCTCCGGACTAGGCGTCGGATCTCCGCTCGGATGGTTATGTACACAGATAATCGAAGCGCTGCTCCGTTTTATGGCGGCACGAAATACTTCTCTTGGATGTACGATAGAGGCATTCAAGCTGCCCATCGACAATGTTTCCTGTCCCAGCACCTGATTTTTCGTATTCAAAAACAGGCATACAAAATGTTCTTTCTGCAAATACCGCATATCTTCCATCACCAGTTGAGCCGCATCCTCCGGGGAGCGGATCACTGCCGTTTGATCTAACATGCTTTTCGATATTCTCCGGCCCAATTCAATACCGGCTTTGATTTGCAGCGCTTTAGCCGGTCCAACTCCTTTAATGCGGGTCAGCTGCTGCACCGTGCAGTCAACCAAATATCGCAACCCTCCGCTTTGCTTCAGTATACGCTGCGCTAAATGTACTGACGATTCAGCGACGGTTCCGGTTCTCAAAATAATGGCCAGCAGCTCAGCGTTGCTAAGCGCCTGTTCCCCAAACTGCAGCATTCTCTCACGGGGTCTCTCCTCGCTGGGGACATCTCGCAATACATACGGATGCGAACTCATAATTTCCCCCATTTCTGCTAAGTCCAGTCTATGTCGTCTACGGTACCGCTATTCCGAATTCCTTCAGCATATCCGTCAGCAACGCGACAGACAAGCCCACGACATTAAAATAATCGCCTTCAATCGAATCAACCAATGCAGCTCCGAGTCCCTGTATGGCATATGAACCGGCTTTATCCATTGGTTCACCGCTCTCAATATACCGTTCAATCTGGTCGTCTGACAATGACCGCATATGCACTAGGGTGGAGCGATACTGAACTACACGCTTATCTTCTGCAGCATCTATGCAGGCAATCCCGCTGTAAACCTGGTGACTGCGTCCTTGAAGCCGTTTAAGCATTGCAAAAGCATCCTGCGGATTCACGGGCTTTCCTAATATATCATTACCCAGCACTACAACCGTGTCCGAACCGATGATGACACCTTTCATGCTTCCGTTCAGCTTCTCTTTGACAGCGGATGCTTTTCTTTCCGCCAGTACGGTTACCGCCTCACTAGGTGTGAGACTGGCTTCGATTGTTTCATCCACATGGCTGGGATATACCTCGAATGGCAAACGAAGCGAACGGATAATTTCCTGCCTTCGCGGTGAAGAGGATGCTAGAATAAGCATCTGAGGACGCTCCTTTCTGGATGGTTTCGGCACGCTGAAGCATGCTTTGTCAATCGTGCCTGTATACCGCGGATGGATAATGAGGTAGCGCTACCGAGCAGCTAAAGTTTCCGATGCAGCCAAAATGCGGCGGCAATGGTGATCATTGAAATTAGATTTAGCTTAACCTGAATGAACAAATCATATTTGATCAAATTAAAATCGGCCTTTGGCTGCCAGCTGAGCTCGGCGGTTTTGGTAAGAAAGGATAATGCCGTAACGCTCGACAAAAGTTCGGTAAATATGACACCTGCCAAACAACCTAAAATTAAAAATAAGATCAGCGTCCATGTGCTTTTATGCGTCATAAGATGTCTTCCCACCAAACATTAGGCATATATTTTTCCTTTTTATTATAAGTGAGAACCTCTAGCAATACAATCAAAGGCTCAAGGCACTGTATGAAATTACCAACGTCCTTTTTCGACCTTTTTCAGCAACTTTCCCGATTCCTCTAAGTATATTTTTTTCGGGAGGGAAAGAATCGAATGAAAAAACTGCTTTACCGACTGTTGCTCGCTGCTTTGGCCTGTCTCATGTTTACGAATCATACTTATGCCGCAAAGATTGTCATCGACCCAGGACACGGCGGATCCGATCCCGGAGCGATAGGGGTAAACGGACTGCAAGAAAAACAAGTCAATTTACAAATCTCCAAGCTGCTCGCTGATGAACTCAAAAAACGAGGGTACGACATTGTCATGACCCGAACCAATGATGTCTATCTGAGCTTGCAGCAAAGGGTAGAATTCACGAATCGTCAAAATGCCGATCTTTTTATTTCGGTTCATGCCAATTCCAATCCTTCCAGCTACATATCTGGAACTCAGGTACTGTACTACGATGACAACTATCCGCAAGCCAGCTATCCGGCTTCGCCGGAAATGAGAAAGCTGACCGCAAAAAGCAAACTGTTAGCATCCTATGTACTCAACAGCGCCCTAGAAGCTACGAATATGACCAATAAGGGCCTCGTTCCTAGCGCAGTATATGTTGTGCGCATGGGCAAGATTCCATCGATCTTAATGGAAACCGCCTTTTTATCCAACGCTCAAGATGCAACCAAGTTAAAGGATCCTGCTTTTCAAAAAAATATGGCCGTCGGTATGGCGAACGGGATTGAACGCTTTATGCCGGTTGCGTTTAAAGATCTCGCGGGTCACTGGGCGACCAGTGCGATTTTAACGATGTATGAAAATGGCTACGTGACCGGAGTCGGCAAGGATGTATTTGATCCAAATCGCGCATTAACGCGGGCCGAATTTATCGCCATGATGGATCGTGTATTTCATTTCTCACAAATGGAGGCACTTCCTTCATCAGACAAAACGGTGCAGGATGCTGAATCTGATAGCTTAGAAGAAACGGCACAAAATGATGAAGATCAGCCAGAACTTTCAGCGGAGGAAATGAAGGAACCTCTGCAGCCGGTTGAGCAGCAGGATTCACAGTCTCCAATCGATACTGAAAGAAGCACAGCCGATTCTGAAGCCAGCCTTAGTCAGGGTTCTGACATGAATACGATAACTGATCAGGATCAACAAGGCGACATGGAAGACGGCATTTCTTCAAACGGCACCGGCTCTGATCCTTCACATGAAATCGCTTTGGGAGCAACACAAGCGAATACAGAAAGTAGTCTGGAACATTCAGCTGTCTCGGAAGAAAACGCACCTTCAGATTCGACAGAACGAAAAGTTTTCAGCGATTTGAAAACCTCTCATTGGGCTTACTATGCGATGCGCAAAGCGGCGGACTTGGGTATTCTTGACGGATTTAAGGACGGGACCATTAGGCCCGACCAGACGATCACAAGGGCAGAGGTTGCTGTCATATTCAACCGCATATGGGGACACACCGTCCAAGCTGATCAAGTCGCTCCATTTACGGACGTACCGCAAATGAAATGGTATTCGGAGGCCGTTTATAATTTGCGCGCCGCCTCCATTTTGATGGGACGAACGAATACGGAATTTGCTCCATTCCAGCACATGACTCGCGCAGAGGCGACCGCGATGCTCTATCGTTATCTTTATCAATTACAGCAGACCCCCTAATCTGCTCCTATATGAAAAAATTCAGGCCAATTCCCGAACAAGCGGAATTGGCCTGAATTCCTATTTCACAGCAATTTGATCGAGCAGCTGCTGCTCAAGGAGCACGAATTCCATCGCCGCGCTCTGCGCCTGCCACAAATAAGCTTTGGCTGGATTTTTTTTATACTCGCCTAACGTCGCAACCGCTGTATCCATTAAATTATTCATTTGCTGAATAAGCTTTTGTTGTTCCTCGCCTGCGCCTTTCGCTGCTGCTGAAGCCAATTGGCTCCAGACTTGATGAGAAGCTTGTATGGTATCCATCGTCGTATCCTCAAGAGGGCTCGCCTCTTCCGCCTCCAAATGCACCATACTGATCGTAGAGACCACTTTAATCAAATCTGCACTTTCCAACAAATAATCCGAGAACTCTTTCCCGCTGTTCCCGCTCCAATATACCCGATCCACTGCCGGGAGTTGGAATGTCTTGACATACACTTCTTTATTCTCATCCTGCAGCAAATGGCTGATAAAAAGAGCATCATCTCGATTGAGCGTTAAACCGGCAAAAACAGCCTGCTGATCCCCTTTCTGTACAGCCGCCGCAAAGCCTGCCTCCTTTAAGCCTTGTATGGCTTGCTGAGCTCCTTCATCACCGGAAAAAATGCCGTGCTGCAATAAATAATAGGTTTGCCCCGGGTACGAAATCTGAACGCTCCCGCTATTATGATTCACCGGCTCTGCTTGTGAGCTGTTTCCACTTACATCGCCTTCTCGAATGATCTGCGCGTTTTGTTCTCCACCGTTTGCATTTTCTTGATTAACCACATCACTGCCGGTAAACATTTGTAGCACAAACAATCCGAATACGGCACCTGTAATAACGGCCCCGCCGATGGATGTGACGAGCTTGAACCAGGGAACGGTTGAACGCGAGTATACCTTCGAACGGCTGTATATTTGATCATCTATTATGGGGATATGGTCAGGCTCATCCGGAATCGAATGTTTCGGTAGATCCTGATTGCCTTGCGAGGCTTCAGGAGGCTTATTCTGTACGTGCTGATCACTTTCTCTGATCATTCGCTCCAACCGTTCGACTTCGGTTTCGAACGGACTTGACCACGTTCCGAAATCCTGCGTAAATTCATTTAAAACCGATGATGGACCGTTTGGATTTATTGGCATATGGGTTTGCTCACGCTGCTCTACAATAATCTCCTGCGATTCGTCCTCTCTTACGGTAAACTCTTCCTGCCTCAGCGGTATGATCTTGCCAGGAGACGAATCTTGCTTCTGACGTTTAGGCTCGTATTCGTTGTCATGATTAAAGCGATATGTAATGGTGGATTTGTTGTTCATCTTTATTCTCTCCCTTGTCCATACTTATCACAGCTTATGATGGACAAGTTCAATTTATGACACTGGGTATTAAAAAACTAACGAGCAGCAAAAAGCCTAGGATGTTAAAATGCCGCAGCCTAGGCTTAACTCGTTATTCCAGGGAAGATCCTAATTCTCCAAATGCTTGGCCAGTTTGTGCGATGTCGTCCAAATATCTCCCGCGCCCATCGTAATGACGGCGTCTCCTGGTTTCACACGGCTTAGCAAATACGAAAGTACTTCTTCTTTATCCGGAATATATTTAACGTTCTCGTTGCTGTTCACTTGAATGAGTTCTACCAATTTTTTTGAATTAACGCCTTCGATTTGCTTTTCACCCGCGGGAGAATAGATATCTGTAATAATGACTTCGTCCGCCTCATGAAAAGCTCTGCTGAACTGATCCAACAGGAAGTAGGTCCGGGTATACCGCTGCGGCTGAAATACAGCGATAATATGTTTTCCCGTCGTCTTCGCCGCGCTGATGGTCGCCTGAATTTCCGTTGGATGGTGAGCGTAATCGTCAATGACCAAAATATCATTCACTTCACCAAGCACTTGAAATCTGCGTTTCGCACCGCGAAACTCTTTGAGGGAATCCTCAATTTTCTTAAACTCGATTCCCGCCTCCAAGCATGCAATGCAGGTAGCCAGCGCATTGTAAACCGTATGCTTTCCGGGAACAGGCAGCTCTATCGTACCTAATACCTTGTCCTTATGTTTAACCGTGAACTTAACCTTACGGTCTCCAAGTTCAATGTCCTCAGCGGTATAATCAGCAGGCTGATCAATTCCATATGTGGCAACAGGAGCCTTCACTTGAGGCAGCAGCTCTCGAACGTAAGGGTCGTCCGTACAGACAATGGCGCATCCTTCTGCATTCACCTGACTTAAAAACGTGGCATACGCCTTTTTCAAATTCTCAAAATTTCCGTCGTAATTCTCCAAATGATCCGCTTCAATATTGGTTACAATAGCCATCGACGGATGGTACTGCAGGAACGAACCGTCACTCTCGTCTGCTTCGGCGACAACGTAATCTCCCTTTCCGGCTTTCGCATTGCTGCCGATATTCATAATCTCCCCGCCGATAATATACGTCGGATCGGTTCCGCTCTGCTCCATCACAAGAGCGATCATCGAGGAGGTCGTCGTTTTTCCATGAGCCCCGGCTACTGCGATTCCCTTCTTCGCATTCATAAGTCTCGCCAGCATTTCAGAACGGTGCAGCATCGGAATACTCAACTTCTCCGCAGCTACCATCTCTACATTATCCTTAGACAAGGCCGTAGAAAAGACGACCATGTCCGCACCGCGAACATTTTCCTCCTGGTGGCCAATAAATATTTGTGCACCCTTCTCCGCCAGCTTACGGGTCAACTCTTGCTGTGCTACGTCAGATCCGGTTACCCGATACCCCATTTCCAGCATCACTCTGGCAATAGCGCTCATTCCGTAACCGCCAATACCAATGAAGTGAACGTGCTCTGCAGTATTCAAGTCCGCCTCACCAACCTTTTTCAGAATGTGAATGATGTAGAACCCGGCTGCGAACATCTGAAATGAGATAAAGGGTTCCCGAGACCACAGCCAAGTCCTGCTCCGAAGTCATGCTCTGTAACAGATCTAACGCTTTTTCCCAATCTGGCTCCACCACTATACGGATCTGGCTGCTTGCCGGATGCTGCCTCACCAGTTCCTCCAATGACGCGGCGCTCATCTTTTTGCGAAAATCCGGTTCCGTTAAAATCAGTGTATCCACTATCGGTAGTATATGTTCCAAATATGCTTTGTGATTCTTCGTTTCCAGCATGCCCATCATAAAATGCAGCTTTTCGTATCGATACAGCGTGTGAATCGTATGTGAAAGCGCCTGCGAACCTTCTGGATTATGTGCGCCATCCACAAGCAGCCGCGGATGTTCTTGAATCATTTCCATTCGTCCCGGCCAGGATACATTCCTCATCGCTTGATATAAATCCTCTTCTTCCACGATCAAGGCGTAATACTGTCTAAGCACCTCTAGCGTCATCAGCGCCGCTGCGGCATTTTTCAGTTGATGAACTCCATTCATTGTCAGCTTTACTTGGGGAATTTTGCGAAAAGGACCTTCGAAATCAAAAATTTGCTCGTTCAATTCGCTTTTCACCGGTTGGATGATAAATTCTCGATCCAACAAGTAGCAGGTGCTCTTCAACTGAGCGGCTTTATCGGCAATGACCTTCCGAGCGGCTTCATCTTCAGCCGTGCTTACAACAGGCACCCCTGCTTTAATAATGCCCGCCTTTTCCGACGCAATCTGCTGAATCGTTTCGCCTAGTATATCTGTATGATCATAACCGACGTTCGTAATCACACTAACGACAGGATGAAGAATATTCGTTGAATCCAAGCGGCCGCCAAGACCTGTCTCCATCACGACATAATCGGGGTATGCCACTTTTGAAAAATACAATATCGAAATCATCGTCGTCACTTCGAACATGGTCGGTGAACCTAGCTCAGTCGATGCAATACGCTCCACGTGGGGCTTTACTTCATTCGCGAGACGAATCAGTTCATCATCCGGGATCGGCTCCCCGTTATACCGGATTCGGTCTGTAAACCTTACAATATATGGAGAAGTAAAAATCCCCACATCATAACCGCATTGTTCCAGTACATCGGCAATCATACGACATGTAGAACCTTTTCCGTTCGTACCGGCAACATGAATTACTTTCAGTCTTCTCTCGGGATGTTCGAACGCTTCGGCTAAAGCTTCCATCCGCTTGAGTCCTGGTTTGATTCCAAAAGGAATCAAGTTGTTAATCCAAGAAACTGCTTCTTCATAAGTATGCAGCATGAACTCATCACCTTCCTCGATCTATGCAGACGGACCGGCCGTCCATTGTAAGACGGCCGGCATGTTATGCTCAAGCTTTACCCTTTTAACTCTTTCAGCTCTTGCAAACGGCTTAATACTTTATCTCTTTTTTCGGTGTAGTCGCGCTGCTTTGCTTTCTCCTCTTCAATCACTTGTGCCGGAGCTTTAGCGATAAAGCCTTCATTGGAAAGCTTCTTGTCTACGCGCTCGACTTCTTTATTCAAATTTTGAAGTTCCTTCTCCAGACGGGAAATTTCCTGCTCAATATCGATTAGACCTGCGAGAGGCAAATACAGCTCAGCACCCGTCACGATCGCGGTCATCGCTTTCTCCGGCGCCGTTAAGTTCAGATCGACATGAAGGTCGCTCGTTCCGCAAAATCTTTCGATATATCCGCGATTGCTTTCCAAAATACGGAGCGCCTGATCGTTAGTCGGCTTCATAAACAACTCGACCTTACGGCTCATTGGCGCACCTACTTCACCGCGAATATTGCGAACCGCGCCGATGGCAGCCATCAGCAGCTCCATTTGCTCTTCGGCTTCTTTGCTAACGAACGCTTCTTGATATACTGGCCATGCCGCGAGTACAAGGCTCTCACCCTGATGAGGCAGATGCTGCCAGATCTCTTCACTAATGAACGGCATGAATGGATGGATAATCCGCATCGTTTGATCCAATACATACGCCAGCACCGACTGGGTCGTACGTTTCGCTTCAGCGTCGCTTCCGTACAAGTTGATCTTCGCAAATTCAATATACCAATCGCACAGATCGTCCCAAATAAAGTTGTACAGCAGCCGTCCAACTTCACCAAATTCATATTGATCCATTAGACGAGTGACATCCTTCACCGTTTCGTTCAAACGGTGCAAAATCCAGCGATCCGCTGTGCCTAAATTGCCGTCCAATCTGATATCGCTGACCTCAAAACCATGCAAATTCATCAATGCAAAGCGGGAGGCATTCCATATTTTATTGGCGAAATTGCGTGCCTGTTCTACCTTTTCCCAGCGGAATCGAAGGTCCTGACCCGGCGTGCTTCCGGTAGAAATCATATATCTCATCGCGTCCGCGCCGTACTTCTCGATTACCTCCAACGGATCAACTCCGTTGCCAAGTGACTTGGACATTTTACGGCCTTCCGCATCACGGACAAGTCCATGCATCAGCACATCCTTGAACGGAATTTGCTCCGTAAATTCCAATGCTGTAAAAATCATTCGGGCTACCCAGAAATAAATAATATCGTAGCCTGTCACCAGCACATTGGTCGGATAGTAACGCTTCAAGTCCTCGGTCTGTTCCGGCCATCCTAATGTAGAGAACGGCCAGAGAGCAGAGCTGAACCATGTGTCAAGCACATCCTCATCCTGCCGCAGATTCGTGCCGGAGCAATGCTGACACGCATGCACATCGTCGCGTGAAACGGTAACCTCTCCGCAATCGCTGCAATACCAAGCCGGAATCCGATGTCCCCACCAGAGTTGACGGGATATACACCAATCACGAACATTCTCGATCCAATTTAAATAAGTTCTCTCGAAGCGATCAGGAACAAAATGAACGCCATGGCCTGCCTTTTGTGCTTCGATTGCTTTTTCCGCGAGCGGCTTCATTTTGACAAACCACTGCGTAGACAAGTAAGGCTCAACCACCGCCCCGCTTCTCTCGCTGTGTCCTACCTGATGGACGTGCTCTTCGATTTCAATCAGCACACCGGCATCCTGCAGATCTTTGACGATCTTTTTGCGGCATTCAAATCGGTCCAACCCCTGATAAGGACCCGCATTTTTATTCATCGTTCCGCTTTCGTCCATAACGAGCACCTGTGGAAGGTCGTGACGGAGACCCACTTCGAAGTCGTTCGGATCATGAGCCGGTGTAATCTTCACCGCTCCGCTTCCGAAATCCTTCTCCACATAATCGTCCCCGACGATCGGGATTTCTCGTCCTACAATCGGCAGAACCAATGTTTTGCCGATCAGATGCTGATACCGCTCATCCTCTGGATGGACCGCAACCGCCGTATCTCCCAGCATCGTTTCCGGGCGTGTCGTCGCTACAGTTAAATATCCGTTTCCATCTTTCAGCGGATAACGCAGATGGTACAGCTTACCCTGCACTTCTTTATACTCTACCTCGATATCTGACAACGCGGTACGAGCCGCCGGATCCCAGTTAATAATATATTTGCCGCGGTAAATCAAACCTTTCTCGTACAGACGAACGAAAACTTCCCGTACCGCTTTCGACAACCCTTCATCCAGCGTAAACCGCTCACGGGAATAGTCCAAGGACAATCCCAGCTTATCCCATTGAGAGCGGATCGTATTCGCGTAAAGCTCCTTCCACTCCCACACCTGCTCGAGGAATTTTTCCCGTCCTAAATCGTACCTGCTGATGCCCTTCTCTTCTCTCAGTTTCTGCTCTACCTTGGTCTGAGTAGCAATACCGGCATGATCCGTTCCTGGCAGCCATAACGTATCGTAGCCCTGCATCCGTTTCGTACGAATCAATATATCCTGAAGCGTAAAATCCAGTGCGTGACCGATATGAAGCATGCCTGTAACGTTGGGCGGTGGAATCACGATTGTAAACGGCTGGGCATCCTTTCTTTTTCCTGCTTCAAAGAAATGGTTATCCCTCCAATACTTCCCCCACTTCTGTTCCGCTTCCTTCGGATTATATGTTGTCGGCATTGAAAGTTCATTCGTTTCTGTCATTCATGTACCTCCTACTCTAATCATACCTGCAAGGGTGTTTGCAAAAAAACAAAAAAAGCCCCTCGTCTCAAAGGACGAAAGGCTTGACTTCCGTGGTACCACCTTTGTTCCGATCAAAAACAATGCGTTTTCAAATCGGCACTTCAAGCAAATAACGGATGCATCCGGCTTAAGCTGAACCTTCTCACCTAAGCGACTCCAGGGCGACTTCAGACAGCTGCTTCCTACGGAATCTCCCAGCGTCACAATTCCGCTCTCTGTAAGGCTTGACTGCTTACTACTCCCTATCCAAGTCATTTTCATATTTAGAATGGATTTAACCATTATGATAACTGTGAAAATGCATCCAGTCAACTGCTTAAACCGACTTTCGAAAAATAGCTGCTCCAGCCGCTTTTTCTCGTTCACAGGTTTCATAATATACAGCATATCCTGTCTATCCACCTTCATAAACATATATTAGCGGAATTTATGCGCTTGTTCAAATCACACTGGAAGACGTTTGTTTTAACGAGGTGAACCGTCTCACATAGAGGAGGGAATATCAAAGTGTATAACTGGTGGCTGAAAATACGTTTGTCGGTCAGAGCGATCCTGTTTCCGCTCATCTGCATTCAATTCGTCCGGACGCTTTTTCTACCTACACCTTTGGATGTGTTTATTTTGTTTGCGCTGTTTTTGGCCTATCTCGGTTTTCTGCTGAATGTATATTGAATCGTTGTCGGTTGTAAACAATGGACAACACCGTTTCTGAAGTACCTATTCCGTAATAAACCTCTATCTGCTTACCCTTCATGAAAAGGGGGCGGATAGAGGTTTATTTTAAAACGACGAAGACAGTAAAACACACGAATTTTCACTAGAAAAATCGTGTGTTTGCCACTCTCTTAATTCGGAATATATACGATTTGCCCTTCAGAAACTTCCTCGTTCGAAAGCCGATTGTACATCGATAGCTCTCTCGGGTGAATACCGTATTTTTGAGCAATCGTCCCCAACGTTTCTTCCTTTTGAACGATGCACATTCTCACTTTTTTGAAAGACTGTTCCTCATTTTCACGATTCAAGAACAGGCTTTTCCATTCCAATCCGTTCTTGGCGTCCTCCGGCTGTTGTAAAGCTTCCAATGCTTCCTCGGCCTGTTTGTAGTTCTCCAGCACATTTTTCGTTTGCTCTCTATGTAATAATGATTTTAAGCCCTTGCTGCCTTTTTTCTCTTCAGAGGATACGTCTTCTTCCTGCTTTTTACTTCCAAAAGCAATCTTCATTTCTTTCTTTTTTGGCGGCTCCTGCTCGGCGGCCTCTTCCGCAGCCGGACTTTGATTTGGATTCTCTTCCTCGGCCAATTCCCCTGCAGGATTCGGGTTTTGCTCATTCGATGAAGGCTCGATCGCTTCATTCCCCGCAGCACTGTTATCCATTTCCTGCGCCATGACAGGCTCTGCTTTCGTCTCAGCCATCGGCAAATCAACCTGCAGCGGCGATTCTTCATTCACAATCGGGATGGGCACCGCTTCTTCCTTCGGCGCTTTCTCCTTTGGTGCCGTCTCTTTTGGTGCTTCCTCCTGCACCGCCGGCGCCTCCTCTACTCGGCCGTCAGAATACGCAGGCTCAATGGCTTGCTCCTCTCCCGCCCCCGAGGATTTGGAGAACTGTGATGCAGCGGATGGTTCAAACCGTTCGGCGGAGGCATCTCTCGTTTCAACAGTTTGATCATTGATCTGACTATATTCCTTATCAATCGCTTCAGAGGTTTCCGTCAAGTCATCATTCATTTGGCTTACAAATACTTCCTCCGGCGTCCCCCATGTCTTGGACACCTGGCCCACCATTTCGATCCCTTCCAGGGACAGCACTCCGGTCACACTTAAGCTGCGAGGTGAAATCAAATCGACGTCGAAATGCTCGATTTCCACTTTCAAATCTTCCAAACTTGTAATGCGGCTGAGCGGCAGCGTAATTTCCACCGGAATATAATGCACCAGCTGTCTGCTGCCTCTATCTTCGGAAACGGTATAGGAACCGGTTAAAGTGAGATGTCCTTTGAGAACAGCTTGTTCCTCTTTAGACAACACTTTAATTTGCGGCAAAAGCTCAATCGAATCTAATTGTTCCAGACCCTCTAATGGTTCCTGCAGTTGAACTCGTTCATAAATATCAAAACGTAAACCCTTTTGTTCACCGGTCAACCGTAACTCCTCCCTTCACCATGTCTACTCTGTACATATATATGTCTGCATGGGAGGAGCATGACTATTATTTTCGCAAACGCGCCAGAAGCAGTCTCATATCAGGGTACATCGGGGCTTCTATTTGTAACTTCTCGCCGCTCCATGGATGTGGAAAGGATAGCCGAATACCATGCAGCGCTTGTCGATGCATCCCCTCTATGCCTGTGCCTCCATACAGCGGATCTCCCACAATCGGATGCCCGGCATGCTGCAAATGTACCCGGATTTGGTGCGTTCTGCCGGTCTCGAGCACGAGCTGGACCCATACGGCATCACGAAACGTTTCCAACACCTCATAATGCGTCACTGCAGGCTGTCCTTGACGGGAAACTCTTCGCCGCTGATGATGATGGCGATCCTTCCCGATCGGCCAGCTGAAAGTGCCCCGGCTGGGCTGCAGCCTTCCCTTCGCAACTGCAACATAAGTACGCCCTATATCCTTGCGCCGCATCGCGGCATCCAGCATATATTGCGAATATTCATTTTTCGCATACAATACGGGGCCCGAAGTATCCCGGTCTAGACGATGTATATGACGAACGAAGCACGATTGACCCGTCATCCCGTAATATCCGGCTAATTGATTCGCAAGCGTGTCCGACTGCCCGCGTTCCGACGGATGAACAGGCACTCCTGGCGGCTTATTCACAACGATACAAAAATCGTCCTCATAGAGGACGTCCAATTTGTCGGTATATTCAGGTTCAAAGCCAAACGGGCGCTCCGTAAAAAGGCGGAGCCGGATTGCGGATTTGGTCTGCTGCAGCCCCTGCTCCTTCTCCAATCTAAATACCCATTCCTCCGGAAAAATATCCGGAAGCTTACGGCCCCGGTATTCCAGCCATTCCCCTTTTCGGATATAAGAATAGCTCATGGCCACAATGATTCCACCAGTTCCCGCGCTGTATCTCTGCCTTGACGTATGCAGTCGGGTAAACCAACCCCTTCAAAGGCAGCTCCTGTCATACGGGCGTTCGGAATCGCCTGCAGCAGCTCTTCACGCGCTTCCCGAATTCGAGTCAAATGCCCGACCGGATATTGCGGCATCGCCCGATTCAGTCTCGTCAGTGTAATAAAATCCGGCTCAGCTTCGATGCCCATCAGATCGAACACATCAGCCTTCACCTGTTCCTGGATCTCCTCATCGGTCATCTCCAGATGACGCTGATCTCCCGCCCGGCCGACATAGCATCTAATGAGTGTATCCCCTTCTTCTGCGGTATGGGGCCACTTGACCGAGGTCCACGTGCAGGCGGTAATAAATCGGCCCTCTGTTCGGGGAATCAAAAATCCAGTGCCGTCATTTTTCACATGGAGCTGCTTTTGCTTATAGGCCAGTACAACATTCGCAACCGAAACATACTCCATACTGCCAAGCTTTTCAACTTTGGGATAGCCGCTGAGCAGCTTCGCTAATTGAAAAGCAGGCACGGCGAAAATCACGGCATCAGCTTGAAGCTCGCTCGGTTGTTCTCCGCGCGTCAGGTGAATCGTCACGCCGCCATCTGCCGGCTGAACCGATTGAACCGCCGTTTCCTGCAGGAAGTCTACACCTGCACCGCCCAAGCTTTCTGTTAAAGCTTGAATCAACGTAGACAAGCCGTTCTTATACGTAAGGAACGCGCTTTTCTTCGCATATTCCGGAAGCTCTGCGGAAGCGGCTGTCTGATTTCTGCTCTCGCCAGTTCCCTTTATGATACTGCCGTATTGTTGTTCCAACTGATGGAACTGCGGGTAGGTCGCCTGCAAGCTAAGCTTGGACAGATCGCCAGCGTAAATGCCGGCCAACAGCGGTTCGACGATATTTTCCAGCATTTCTTTTCCTAGTCTTCGTTCAACAAAGCTTCCGAGCGATTCATCCGACATATCCACTCTCTTCGGAATCTGCAATTCTTGTGCGACTCTGGCCTTCCCTTCCTGAGAAAGAAGTTCTGTATCCATGAATGTATGATCATCGTACGGTATGCCCAGCATCAGGCCGGGAGGCATCCCATGCAGTTTGTTATAACGAAGAATGTAGCTTTTTTTCGCATCAGGATTCAGTCCCGCGAATTCTGATTCTAGACCGAGCGATTGACTTAATTCGATAATCGGAAGCTTGCGGGACAAGAAGGAGTCTGGCCCCCGCTCGATAACAAAGCCGTCCTTCCGCAGGGTATGGACCGAGCCGCCCAAGCGGCCCGACTTCTCTACAACGGTAACGTGCAGACGCTGATCAAGCTCTCTGGCCTTCTGGACGGCATAGTATGCAGCGCTTAAACCGGTAATCCCGCCCCCCACAACGACGAGATGCTTCAGATCCTTGCTCATTCGATCAGATCCTTTCTGCTTCCTTTGCCACCACATCTGCAAGACAGCGCATATATTTGGGATCCGAATTCAGTGAATCGGTTCTTTCCAAATGTCCGCCTAAGCTTTCCGCCAGCTGCTTGCATTCAATATCAATGTCATACAGCACTTCCAAGTGATCCGAAACAAATCCGACCGGGCAAATCAGTATACTTTTCACATCCTGCTTGGAGATTAGGTCCTCTATATCCACCGTAATGTCCGGTCCAAGCCATGGCACCGATGTTTGTCCTGCACTTTGCCATGAAAACTGCCAATTCGTCACGCCTGTTCGATCTGCGATCGCTCTCGACGTCTCCAACAGTTGTTCAGGATACGGATCTCCCATCTCCACAATTTTGGCGGGTAGACTGTGGGCACTGAACAGCACCTTGACTTGCTCCACCGGTACAGAAAACTTCTGCAGTGCCTCGTTCACCCTCTCTACCAAGGCATCGATCAATTCCGGGTGAAGGTGATAGCTTTCGACGAAACTCATTCGAATGCCGTGCTTTTCTGCTTCCTCTTTCGCGCGCTTCACATACCCGCCAATACTCATCACAGAATAATGAGGAGCAAGTACAACACCGACCGCTTCCTTTATGCCATCCGCAGCCATCGTCTTCACTCCATCCTCAATAAAAGGAGCGGCATGCTTCAAGCCTTGGTAGCACACAAATTCGGTGTCAGGATACAGCTCCTTTAGCGTTTGCTGCAGTGCTTCTACCTGCCGATCCGTATTTTGGCGAAGCGGAAATACTCCGCCGACGATGGCTTCATATCGGTCCGTCAGCTCCTTAAGCTGTTCTGCTGAAGGCGGATTTCCTCTTCGAATATGGGTATAGTACGGTTCAATTTGTTCCATGTTTTCCGGAGTTCCATAAGACATCACAAGAACACCGATTTTTCTTTTCGTCATATTTTCACGCCTCCTCTATGCTGTGCGATCGCCTCAGCTGAATACGTATGGATAAACTCCGTAAGCTCCTTTAATTTATCGATCGAAGCTTCCGGAAATAATCCGTGACCCAGGTTGAATACGTGCGATCCTTGCTGCAAGCCTTCGTCAATAATTTGTTTCGCATGCTGATGAATAACCGAAACCGGTGCCGTCAGCACGGTTGGATCCAAATTGCCCTGCAGCGTATACTTGCTGCCAACCCTTTGTCTAGCGTCGGATAAAGATACTCTCCAATCTACTCCGATTACATCAGCTTTCAGATCGGAAAGCAGAGGAAGCAGTTCACCGGAGCTGACGCCAGGGAAATAAATTTTAACGGCATCTTCCTCCTGCAGCGCATTAAAAATCCGTTCAATCGTTGGAAGCACATATAATTTGAAGTCGTGCGGCGCCAGTGCGCCGACCCAGCTGTCGAACACCTGCACGGCTTTTGCTCCATTTGCAATATGAGCCTTCAGGTAAGTAATGATCATGTCGCCCAATTTATCCATGAGCTGGAACCATACTTTGGGCTCGCTGTACATCAGCGACTTCGTCAGCAAATAATTTTTCGAAGGTCTGCCCTCGATCAGATAGGATGCAATCGTAAAAGGAGCCCCTGCGAATGTAATGAGCGGGACCTCAAGCTCACGATCGAGAATCCGAATCGTTTTCAATACGTGGGACAAATCCCCCTCCACATCGATCGGCTTCAATCTCTCCACATCGCCAGCCGTGCGGATTGGATTATCAATGACCGGACCGATATTTTTGACAATGTCAAAATCGATTCCGATTGAAGCGACCGGATTCATAATGTCCGAATACAAAATGGCCGCATCGACACCCAGTTTTCTGATGGGCATAAGCGTTACCTCGGCGGCAAGCTCCGGCTGCTGGCATATTTCCAACAAGGAATATTTCTCTTTAATTTTACGGTAATCCGGATCATATCTGCCGGCTTGTCTCATATACCAGACCGGCGTATAATCCACATTTTCTTTTCTGCAAGCTCTGAGAAAGGTATCGTTGTAAACCATGTATTCTCCTCATTTCTTGGTGATTTCCGTACCAAGTGCTTCTATTCTTTAAGACATTATCCCCTTTTTTGCTCCGCTTAGGCAACACGCCGCATCTCCATTAATCTTACAAATTGTTGAACAACCACTCTTTGATGAAACTCACATCACGTGATAAAGATGCGTAAGGTTTCAAAAGTCCAGAACTTGGCCTATATGCACGAAAAAGCCCTAGAAGCGTTCACCTGTTCGGGTGTCTCGCATCTCCCAGGACTTCCGAAGGCTTAACCTAAGCTAAATACTTCGGGGGCCGCACAGGTGAAATTGGACTTCGTCCCGCGCGGCCTTGCCCGCAATATCTATAACCGTTTTTTGAATCCCGATTAAATATCCACGTCAAGCTAAAGCGACTTCAATGCTTCGCGGTGCGCCGCGATCGTCCGATCAATGTCCTCATCGCTATGGGCTAAGGACATAAACATTCCTTCAAATTGAGAAGGCGCCAAGGAAACGCCTTGATTCAGCATCCTTGCAAAATACCGGCTGAAATGCTCCAAATTGGAGGTTTTCGCCGTCTCATAATTGATCACTTGCCGATCTGTAAAGAACGGGCAGATCATCGAGCCGATCCGATTGATTGTACAAGGAACTCCTGTTTCCTCAGCATTGGCCTTAAAGCCTTGTTCCAAGCGAGCGGATTTCCGTTCCAGCTCCTCATAAGCCCCCGGCTCTCCCAACAGCTTCAAGGTAGTGTATCCTGCAGCCATTGCAAGCGGGTTACCGGAAAGTGTGCCTGCCTGATAGATCGGTCCGCTTGGAGCAACCATCTCCATCAGCTCTCTTTTGCCGCCATAGGCGCCTACCGGCAAGCCTCCTCCAATCACTTTACCCATGCAGGTCAGATCCGGCGTAACGCCATACAAGCCCTGCGCGCTGTTCAAGCCGACCCGGAACCCGGTCATGACCTCGTCAAAAATAAGCACGGTGCCGAACTGCTGTGTAATCTGTCTTAGGCCTTCCAGAAATCCAGGCAAAGGAGGGACAACTCCCATGTTGCCGGCGATCGGCTCAACGATGACAGCAGCGATGTCTTCTCCGTACTTTTCAAAGGCCAGCTTGACGGACTCTACATCATTGTAGGGCACCGTCAATGTGTTCGCCGCTGTAGCTTCTGTCACCCCTGGGCTGTCAGGGAGTCCTAACGTTGCTACACCGGATCCCGCTTTAATCAAAAGAGAATCCGCGTGGCCGTGATAGCTTCCTTCAAATTTCATAATTTTGTTTCGCTTCGTGTAGCCTCTGGCAAGACGAAGCGCGCTCATCGTTGCCTCGGTACCGGAATTCACCATCCGAACGACCTCTACGGAAGGCATGCGCTCCACAACTAATTCAGCCATACGCGTCTCAAGCTCCGTAGGAGCTCCGAAGCTCGTGCCCTTTTCCGCTGTTTCCTTGATCGCTTGAATAACTTCGGGATGGGCATGTCCAAGAATGAGCGGACCCCAGGAACCGATATAATCAATATATTCATTTCCATCGATATCGACAATTTTGGAACCGGAGCCTCTCTCAATGTACGGTGGAGTCAGGTTCACCGATTTATAGGCGCGAACCGGACTGTTTACACCGCCAGGAAGGATCTTCTTTGCTTGCTCGAATGCAGCTTTCGATTTTGTATCCACTCTTCCGTTCATATGATCACTCACCCTTTCAGCCAACGGGCGACATCCTTAGCATGATACGTTAGGATCATGTCGGCACCCGCTCTCTTAAACGAAACCATCGTTTCCATCACCACAGCCTGCTCGTCAATCCACCCTTTTTCGGCGGCCGCTTTGACCATCGCATATTCCGCACTCACATTATAGGTAGCCATTGGCAGATTGTATTTCTGCTTAAGCTGGGAAAGTACATCAATGTATGCAAGTCCCGGTTTTACCATCAGGATGTCTGCACCTTCGGCGATATCGGATTCCGCTTCACGCAGTGCTTCACGCACATTCGCCGGATCCATCTGATATGTTTTTCGGTCCCCGAACTGCGGCGTGGAATGAGCCGCATCACGGAACGGTCCATAAAAAGCGGAAGCATATTTAACGGCATAAGACATGATCGGCGTATGCTCAAAGCCAGCCTCATCCAGCCCTTTGCGAATCGCCTGGACGAATCCGTCCATCATATTGGAAGGTGCAATGATATCCGCCCCTGCCTTCGCCTGAGCTACTGCCGTTTTCACCAAATATTCCAATGACGCGTCATTCATGATGACCGCTTCGCCGTGGCCGCACTCCTGAACCACACCGCAATGTCCATGATCTGTAAATTGGCAAAGGCAGGTGTCGGCGATCACCAGAAGCTCTGGTGCCCACTCTTTAATTTTGCGGGTTGCCTGCTGTACAATGCCGTTTTCTTCGAAAGCAGACGTCCCTACACCGTCTTTATGCTCAGGCACGCCAAACAGAAGAACGGAAGGAAGACCCAAAGCTTGAACTTCCTTGATCTCCTCTTCCAACCGGTCCAACGAGAAGTGATATACCCCAGGCATCGATGGAATCTCTTCCTTGACATTGGTACCGAACGTTACAAAAATCGGATAAATCAGATCGTCGGTAGAAACCGTATGCTCTCTCACCATTCTTCTAATCGCTGCAGAGCTGCGAAGCCGGCGATGTCTTTGGATAGGAAAATTCATGATGTATTACTCCTTTCGATAATGGCTGATGATGGCCTGTACCATGGACTCAATCGTTGCTTCCGGGGCCAGTATATTGACTTTCAATCCGCACTCTTCTGCCGTTTTAGCCGTAATCGGACCGATACAAGCAATATCCGCCCCCTTCGTAAGAAGAATCGGATCCTTCTGATGTAGCCTAAGCAGTTCTACAAAATGCTTGACCGTCGATGAGCTGGCAAAGCTGATCGTATCGATCTCCCGGTGCTCCAGCAGCTGAATCATTTCTTCCGCATCGTCTGAACGAAGTACATTACGGTATAAATCAAGTTCCGTTACTTCAAATCCCTTCGCTTTCAGTTGCTCCGGAAGCCACTTCCGAGCGATCTCCGAACGCGGAAGCAGCACTTTCTGGCCGCGGACCGCCTCCTTCATGACCTGCTCAAAGACACCTTCCTGCTGATAACGCTCCGGTATTTGCTGAACGATCAAGCCTTTACGAAACAGATGCTCAGCCGTTTTGGGACCTACTGCTGCAATTTTCGCTTTTCCAAGCTTTCGTATATCGATGTGGTTGTCCTGCAGTGAATTGAAAAAATAATCCACACCATTCACGGAAGTGAAGATGATCCAATCATACTGTTCCAGCTGATTCAGCGTTTCTTGGATTCGCTGTTGATCATCCGGATGCCGCAGAGGCTCCATCCGGATCAGCGGCACCTCCACGGGCTCTCCGCCTAAGTCGTAAATTTGCTGAGATAGCTCGCTTGCCTGCTCTCTGGAGCGAGTCACCAAGATCCTTCTTCCGAACAGAGGCTTTTTCTCAATCCACTTTAGACGCTCTCTTAGCCGTACAACCTCTCCGACAATGATCACCGCCGGCGGTTTGAACTCTGCCTTCGCTACCTTCTCCGCAATATCTTCGAGCGTACCGCTTAACGTTTCTTGTTCCGGACGTGTTCCCCAGCGGATTAAAGCGACCGGAGTGGAAGGGCTGCGCCCATGCTTTATCAGCTGCTCACTAATATATCCGATCTTAGCCACGCCCATAAGGAAAATAAGCGTATCTGAAGCCGTGGACACCTTTTCCCAGTTGATTGTAGAATCCAGCTTTTCCGGTTTTTCATGACCGGTAACGACCGTGAAAGAGGTGTTGAATTCTCGGTGTGTGACCGGTATTCCCGCATACGCCGGCACCGCAATGGCGGACGTAATGCCTGGCACAATCTCATACTCTACTTCATGCTGGACAAGCAAATCGGCTTCCTCTCCCACACGACCGAATACACTAGGATCGCCGCCCTTAAGTCTCGTTACTGTTTTGCCCTGAAGCGCCAAATCAACGAGCAGCTGGTTAATTTCCTCCTGCTTCATCGTGTGCCGATCCGGCAGCTTTCCAACATATATTTTCTCCGTACCCGGCCTTGCGTAGGAAAGCAGCCTTGGGCTAGCAAGCCTGTCGTATACGATGGCGTCTGATTTGAGCAGCGCCTCTAGTCCTTTGACCGTAATGAGCTTCGGGTCTCCGGGTCCCGCTCCGACTAAATATACTTTTCCCCTTTTCAAATTCTCATCCCCTATACTGTTCCAGAATCCGGTCCGCTCCTTGCTTGATCAATCTTTCAGCCACCGCCTTGCCCATTTCATCCGGAACATTGCCCTCGATCGCTTCCTTCCATACCTGATGCTTTTCCGGATCACCGATCAAGCCCGTGACTTTCAGCTTGGGTTCTAGACCCTCGTTCCAATCAATCACTTCTGCGTATGCGCCGATGGGCACTTGGCAGCCGCCATTCAATGCGGATAAAAATGAGCGCTCTGCAGCAACCGCAAGAACGGTTTGATGGTCATTGTATAGAGCAAGCAATTCTCTTACCTGCATATCGTCCGCCCTGCATTCGATTCCTAGTGCGCCTTGTCCAACAGCCGGAAGACTAATATCTACAGGCAAATAATGATGGATTCGATCTTCCCAGCCCATCCTTTTGAGCCCTGCCGCAGCCAGTACGATCGCATCGAAATCCTCATTCTCTAATTTTTTGATCCGCGAATCGATATTGCCACGAATCCATTCCACATTTAAATCTGCGCGGTAAGCTTTCAGCTGCGCCATTCTGCGCAAACTGCTCGTTCCGACCTTCGCCCCTTCCGGAAGATCATCCAATCCTTTGCCGCTTTTCGTAATTAAGCAATCTCTTGGGTCTTCTCGCTTCGGTACCGCTCCAATCATAAGGCCTTCTGGAAGCACCGCGGGTACATCCTTCATGCTATGTACAGCGATATCGATTTCTCCGTTCATCATTGCCTGCTCTATTTCTTTGACAAACAATCCTTTGCCTCCAACCTTCGAAAGGGTCACATTCAAGATTTGATCGCCCTTGGTTACGATTTTTTTCGTCTCAAATTGATAGGACAGGCCGTGCTGCTTACACAGCTCTTTCAATTCGTCGATGACATGCTGAGTTTGTGTGAGTGCAAGCGCACTCTGACGTGTTCCTACGATGATTGTACGCATTTCCAGCCTCCAAGTATATTAATCCTGCAGAAAGGAGAAGCAAAGCTTTCTCGCCTCTTCCCTTCGATCAGCTCGAATCCAGTCCAACAGACGATGATCTTCGGCCGCCTTTTTTAACAATTTTTGCCTACGTTTTGCATCCGTAACCTGTAAAAGCACCGTTTCTCGAAATTCATGAAGCAAATGAGTATATGCCTCATATTCTATTCCGTACCGCTCTTGAATTTCCGCTGCCACTCTTTTCGTCAACGCCGGGCTGGCCCCGGCAGTGCTCACTGCCATGTGCAGCTTCCCCCGCAATACCTGCGCAGGAACGATAAAATCTCCTTGCTCGAACTGATCGGCAGCATTCACCCACAGCCCCTTCTGCTTTGCATCCGCACATATTTGGGAATTCACGGCCTTATCATTCGTGCAAGCAAATACGATCATTCCCGCCTGAAGATCGTCCGCTGAATAGCGCTTGCGCCGAATCGTAATCTGCCTCGATTCCAGCCAATGTTCAAACCGTTCGGTTGTGGTCGGCGATACGACAGTAATCTTCGCCCCGCAGTTCAACAATTGCTGTGTCTTTCTTTCCGAAACTGCCCCTGCGCCCACGATCAAGCAGTGCTTGTCCGTCATATCCAACATCACCGCATAATATGGCATACCACCTTCCACTTGCCCTCACACCCGTTCGTTATTAATGAAACCTCGAAATAACATTGGTCACAAACATGTTGATCATCAACACAGCATAGGCTGCCATATTGTACCACGCCCTTCGATTGGCATAGCTGTCCTTACGGTAGTGAAGCAGCGCGTATAGGCAATAAACCGTCAAAAGCACAACAGTCGACAGTACCTTCACATCGGTAAGCACTTCGAATTGCTGGGCCAAGACGATGCCCGCCAAACCGAATATAAGCGAACACAGCAGCAGCAGCACACCGATCATGACGGAGCGAAACGCATACAGATCAATGCGGTCCAAGCTGGGCAGTCTTTGCATAGAAAGCGACCATTTTCTCTCCTTCAGTTTTCGGTGTAAAAACAAATAGGTTCCGGAAAAAACGGCTGAAATTGAAAATACCGCATAGCCGGAAATGGCAAATAACACATGAATCGTTATAAAATGCCGTTCCTTGTGCCAATCTTGAAGAACATTTTGACTGGACGGATCAAAAAACAGCGATGCCATCAAAAGCAGAAAACCGGATAAGCTGATAAAAAAAGGGTAACCGTAGCTTCGGACAATCCACTGTAATATGAACGCTGCAGTGCACAAAATCCACGAAAAGAAAAACAGTGTTTCAAACATACTGTGAACCGCTAAGTAGCCGCTAACCACGGTTCTTGAAACAATAAAAACCGTCTGCAGCAGCCAGACAAAAGCAAGCAACCCTGTACCGAATTGTTTCGCTCTGCGGTTCTTTTGATACAAGTCCGCAGAAATGAACAACAGGCTCAGGGCATAAATATAAACGATAAAGTTATAGTAGGTCTGATGGAAGATCATCGTTATTCCCCTGCCAGGCGGTCATGTGCGGGCCAGCAAAGGCGCTGCTGACCGCTGCATGCTGTATCCCAGCTCTTCCTTTGAAGAAGCACCTTTCGCCTCCAAAGCGTTGGGCCCTTGAAGCGAAGGTTCGAGCGCGAAAAATTTCGTAAACATCGCGATCGCTTCATCCGCATCTTTTTGAACCGCCATCTCTTTCAAATTCAGGATTGGATCGTGCATCATTTGATTGACGATGCTTTTGGTTAATTTGCGAATAACCTTGATCTCCCGATCCGTTAATTCCGGCAGCTTGTTCAGCATACTGTCCATGGTTTCCCGATGAATCGCAGCCGCCTTTTCCTGCAGCGCACGAATAACCGGACTGACACCGAGTGTCTTATACCACCCGTTAAACGCTTCAATCTCCGAATCAATCATCTGCTCAATTTTGGCCGCTTCCTGCTTGCGAAGCTCCAAATTGCTCTCCACGATGCCTTCCAGATCATCAATATCATAAAGAAATACTTGCTCTAAATTCTGAACATTCGGATCAATATCACGAGGAACCGCAATGTCTATAAAGAACATCGGCTTCGACCCGCGCCGCTTCATTGCGCCGCGTACATGCTCCTCTCGGATCACCACTTCCTTCGAACCGGTAGAGCTGATCACGATATCTGTATCCGCCAAATAACCTTCCATTTCATCCAACGATACTGCAACACCGTTCCACTGCCGGGCAAGATCCTGGGCTCTTTGCAATGTGCGGTTGACGACCACGATTTTCTTCGTCCCGTGATCCAATAAATATTTCACCGTCAGCTCGCTCATCTTACCAGCGCCGACAATCATAACCTGCTTATTCGTAAAATCACCGAATATCCTTCTTGCCAGTTCAACCGCTGCATAACTGACACTTACCGCATTTTCTCCGATAGAAGTTTCAGAATGTGCTTTTTTCGCTAGCGTGATGGCCTGCTTAAACAGCATGTTAAAGAAGGTGCCTGTCGTCTCCGCGGCTTGGGCAGTGAAGAAAGCTTGGCGTATTTGCCCGAGAATTTGTGTTTCACCGATGACCATGGAGTCCAAACCGCACGTCACCCTAAACAAATGCTCGATCGCTTGCTCGTCTTCATAAATGTATAAATACTTCGTGAATTCCTGACTAGGAACTCCGAACCATTCTTCCATAAATGCACGGATATGATATCCGCATACATGCAATCTGTCTACAACCGCATAAATCTCCGTACGATTGCAGGTGGACACCATGACACATTCCATGATGCTCTTTGCTTGTCTTAAGCCGGCGAGGGCTTCTGTCAATTGCTGCTCGGACAATGCGAACTTCTCCCTCACTTCAACAGGGGCTGTTCTATAATTCAATCCTACAGCTAAAATGTGCATGTGATCACCCGCCTTCATCATTCATAGATCGACTTGTTCTATTTCTTAATTATAATTGTTCTAATGTATTATATCATATTCCGACAAGCTCATTGTTGTCAAATTTTGAATAAAACGTGACGCAATGTTAGTATGTCTTTTCCAGCTGTTTCCCATACCCAGCCGTGCTTCCCGGGCTATTCCATCTCCTGAAACATATTCGACAATTCCTGATCAAGCTCTTGCAATCTTTCATTTTGAGAACGATATACTTCCTTACTGGAGGACATCAGCTGGCGATACGTTTCGAACATTCCCTCATATATCTTGCTTGTCTCTATGAACGGCTGCAGTTCACGATCCTCCAGCTTCCGCTCCCCGCCAATCTGGATTCGAAGAATATACTGCTGCATACGTTCTGGAAAGTCCAGCTTTCCCAAATTCCCGCTGCCTACCGCTAATCGAAACCGTTCATGCACATAACCTGCTGAATAAAGCGATTGCTTTAAAGCCTCCAGATCAGAGGTCGTACGAGCGTTCTCGCTGTCAACAAGTGCACCTCGAAGCATTTCCATTTGAAATAAGGAAACCTGATAAAGCATGAGGACGGCATCCTCACGATGCTCCTCTTGATCCATTACCGTTAAAATCTGATATGCAGGATAACCAATTACAAGAGCAGTTACGACCAAAATGAACGTTCTTTTCAACCGTATTGACATAAAATCCTCCCGTCCGATTAAACACTTGTCTATACAACATATGTATGGATCGGCGGAAAAATAAATAACCATGGATGACATGCATCCATGGTTTCGTTATTCGTACGATTCGACTTACTTCACATATTCGACTTGCTTGCAAACCGGAGTTTCTACTGCTAATTCTCCAAGGCCGCGAACGAGTTTTTTAGCATAAATCTTTTCCGGCTTTAACACGGAAACCATAACGTCAATTGCGATTTGAGGATCCACAGTTTCTCCACAGGTGTAACAATCAATGGCTGCAAATCCTTTCTCAGGATACGTATGGATCGAGAGATGGCTCTCAGAAAGCATTACAAGTACTGTTGCGCCTTGTGGCTCAAATTGCTTCGACTGAACAGAGAGTACCGTTGCACCGGAAGCCTCCGCAGCTTCAACCATTTGTGCCTCTAGCCATTCCGCATTGTTTAACAACTCAAATTGAACTCCCCAAGTATCAACAGCAACATGTCTTCCGAAAGTAGAATATTCCACCTTTCGGTTTCCCCCTTCCTAGGAATAAAATGATTGGATTTCATCCGCTAGGACCTACGTCATTCACTTCTCGAGGGAATAATCTCTCGCAACATTCAATGTCCTGAGTGAATCCTGGTTCCTAAATAACAATGTCAACGAATAATAAAGTAACATCTATTGGGGTGAATTGCAATACTTTTTCAAAAATAAAACAATGGATAAAGTTACCTCGGCCTCTAGCCCCGCGTATTAATAAGTAAACAAAGAAAAAAACACGTCTAGGCAGGCCGCCTGCAACGTGTTTTATCTGAATGCAGATATATAATTTTACAATGCCTCAAGAGCAAATAACTGTTTTGAAATCGATAGTAGCTGGTTATCAATCCGCAGTGTACTTCCTTCAGCCTCGTTGCGGTGATCCAGTAAAACATTGACCCGTGCTCTCAACAGCTCGATCTCAGCTTCTACCGCCAACCGCTGATATTGCTGCTGCATTTTGCCTAATGTATTCTTGAATTCATAAACGACCCGCTCAAGTCCTTGTTTTTTCTCCGCAATCTTCGTAACGGCACCATTCGTATATTCATATTCCATGATATAGCCCGGGTACTCTCTGTGAACCAAAGCGTCTCCTTTAAACATAGAAATCGCTTTGCGCATCACGTTCGCCAGTTTTACGTTGTTGAAGCGACAGGAGCCTGTAGAGATAAACATACCTTCTCTGCGTTCAAATGCCAACTTGATTTGTTCACAAGAATCGATATCTTGGATTGCTACCTCCTGGTTTCCGTTTTCATACACTTTGATTTGCAAACTCGCCTGCTGATCGGCAAATAGGTTTACAAATTTCAGCAATTCGGCTTCTTTTAATTTCAAGCAGGTTTTGACATAATGCGTCGCTAACCGCTTAGCCATAAAAATCCCTCGATTCTGTTTTTTGCGAAAAGGTACTTTTGATTAGTTATCTTTTCAATAAACATTATACACCATTTCTTTGAATGTTTCCTGCTCTCCCGGCCACGGAATTTACAGGAAATTGCATAAAAATTCGTTTTTATTTGCAATCAGCTCTAAAGAAAGCATGAAATTCTCGCAATACCTCTGTTCTTTACATATCATTCTCAGCGTTTTAATTTAGGACAACGGATGGAACAAGGTGCAAAAAAGACCGCTGAAGTCATTCAGCAGTCTCTATGCTTGTTTGTTGATCATGACAGAAGGATAAAATGGTCTCCCATAGAGCGTCCCTGCCCATGCCTGTTTCCGAAGAAAACAAAACGATTGGATCCTCCGGCCTTTTATTCAACGTTTGCTGTACCACCTTCAGGTGCTTATCCCATTTGGAACGCGGAATTTTATCCGCTTTAGTCGCGACAACGCAGCATGGAATGTTGTAATAGATCAGCCAATCGTACATCAGCTGGTCATCCTTTGTAGGCGGATGCCTCACATCGATCACCAGCAATATTAGCTTTAGGGGCTCACGGCTCGTTAAATACGTTTCAATCATGGCACCCCATTTTTGTCTTTCGGTTTTGGATACCTTCGCGTATCCATAGCCGGGGAAATCAACGAAATATAACTGCTCATTGATCATGTAATAGTTCAACTGCTGCGTTTTCCCTGGCTGTGAGCTCGTACGAGCTAAGTTTTTCCGATTAATCATCCGATTTATTAGTGAAGACTTTCCTACATTGGAGCGCCCTGCCAGAGCAATCTCCGGCAAGGCGTCCTCTGGATACTGATCCGGTCTAACGGCGGAAATAATAAATTCCGCTTGATGAATTTTCATGGTACACCACTCTTTTCCGCTGACACTTCAATCATTCTTTCTTCTTAAACAAGCAGACGCGCGCTCCTAGCTTACGACAAGGGGTTTTACAAGCGCATGCTCAAGAACCTCATCCATATGGGATACAGGCACGAAGGTCATATGCTCACTTACACTCTCAGGCAGCTCATGCAGGTCCTTTTCATTCTCCTTCGGAAGCAGCACCTTCTTGATTCCAGCACGGTGCGCAGCCAAACTTTTTTCCTTTAGGCCCCCGATAGGCAGCACTCTTCCGCGAAGCGTAATTTCACCGGTCATGGCCACATCTTTGGAAACCGGAATATTCGTCAGCGCTGAAATAATGGCGGTTGCCATCGTGATCCCCGCAGACGGTCCGTCCTTCGGAATGGCCCCCTCAGGAATGTGAATATGGATGTCGTTTTTTTCGAACATCTCCACACTCAGGTTATACTGATTTGCTTTCGAACGAGCGTAGCTGAGTGCCGCTTGAGCGGATTCCTTCATCACGTCACCAAGCTTACCCGTCAGCGTTAGCTTTCCTTTGCCCGGCAGCAGGGCAACTTCAATATTTAATGTATCACCGCCTACCTCTGTCCATGCGAGGCCGGTCACTGAACCGACCTGATCCTCCCGTTCAGCTGAGCCATAGCGAAATTTCTCTGGACCGAGGAAATCAGTCAGATTTTCAGCTGTAATATGAATGGTCTGCTTGTCTGGGTCGGATACGATCATCTTCGCTGCCTTTCGTGCCAAGGAAGCCATCTGCTGCTCCAAATTCCGAACCCCAGCCTCACGTGTATACTGACGAATCACTTTCACTAAAGTTTCTTCTTCCACAATGAGCTGTTCCTCGGAAAGCCCATGCTCTTCACGCTGCTTCGGCAAAAGATACTTCTTCGATATTTGCAGCTTCTCCAGCTCCGTATAGCCGGATATATACAATACCTCCATCCGATCGAGCAGCGGCCGAGGTATGTTGTGCACCACATTGGCCGTCGTAATAAACATGACCTTGGATAAGTCAAAAGGAAGTTCGATGAAATGATCACTGAACGTAGAGTTTTGCTCTGGATCAAGCACCTCGAGCAGCGCCGAAGCCGGATCTCCTCTAAAATCCATCGACATTTTGTCAATTTCGTCAAGCAGGAACACCGGATTGGTCGTACCCGCACTCTTCATCCCTTGAATGATGCGGCCAGGCATCGCTCCTACATACGTTCTGCGGTGTCCTCGAATCTCGGCCTCGTCTCTTACACCGCCAAGAGAAATCCGGACAAATTCACGACCTAGCGATTTCGCAATGGAACGGCCAAGCGATGTTTTCCCTACACCGGGAGGTCCAACAAAACAAAGAATCGGTCCTTTTAATTTTTTGACCAGCTTCTGCACAGCCAAATATTCGAGTACCCTTTCTTTCGGCTTTTCCAGGCCATAATGATCCTCGTCTAATATTTGCTCCGCTTTACGAATATCCAGATCATCATCTGTCTGTTTATTCCATGGAATCGCGAGCAGCCAATCGATATAGTTTCGGATGACGCCCCCTTCCGCAGAAGCGGCAGGCATCTTCTCCAACCGATCAATTTCCTTCTCTATCTTTTCCTTCACTTTATCCGGAACGTCGGTAGATTTCAGCTGCTCACGCAGTTCTTCGGCTTCCGCGGCACGGCCTTCTTTATCGCCGAGCTCCTTTTGGATCGCCTTCATTTGCTCGCGAAGATAATATTCCTTCTGAGTCTTCTCCATCTGCTTCTTGACTCGTTGACTGATCTTCTTCTCAAGCTCCAATACTTCCAGTTCGTTCTGCAGCAGCTCCAGCAGTTTTTCTAATCGTTCTTTGACGTCCATTGTTTCTAAAATATCCTGCTTGTCTTTAATTTTGAGCGATAAGTGACTGCTGATCACATCGGCAAGACGACCGGGCTCTTCAATATCTGATACCGCCGCAAACGTCTCAGGACTGATTTTTTTAGAAAGCTGAATAAATTGTTCAAAATTGCTGAGCACCATGCGCATTAAAGCACTCAGCTCCGGATTGCCTTCACCCGTTTCTTCCAGCTCTTTGAGCATGACTTCATAATATTCTTCGTTATCTGTATACTCGCTAATTTCTGCACGTTGAACTCCTTCAACCAATACTCGAATTGTACCGTTCGGCAGCTTCAGCATTTGACGTACTTTCGCTATCGTCCCGATCCGGTAAATATCATCGGTGGAAGGATCCTCTATTTCGACTTCGGCTTGGCTGCAGAGCAAGATCATATTGTCTTCTACCATCGCCCGTTCCAAAGCTTTAACTGACTTTTCCCTGCCTACATCCAGATGCAGCACCATGCTGGGATATACCAACAATCCACGCAAAGGAAGTAAAGGGAGTTTTCTGAACTGGTCTTTCTGCACCCCCAAAAAAATACACCTCCATACACTTCCACTCGTTCAATCCATTTCATCCGGAATGCCGGCTGATGACAATAGAAATCGCGGGTTTGGATTGATTTCTTCGTCAAATGGATTAGTGTAATTCATTTTATCAAATGATGGGTAAAAAAACCAATCGACGGATAGATCATGCATCTGCAAAGGGTTAAGTGCTGCTGTCCGCGTGAAGAAGCGGAAATCCGGCGACTCTTGTTTCCACTTGATCGATTTGCTCTGTCTCAGATGCTTCCATCTGCGAAGAGATGGCCTCATCGATGACTTCATCTAGCGTTTCTACCGGTATAACCTTGATGCCTTCCATTCCTTCAAATATGGCCTGCCAGTTATCCTTCGGAATAAGTACCCTCTCCGCCCCAGCCTGCAGTGCTGCTTCTACCTTGGCAACAATGCCGCCTACAGGCTTCACCTTGCCGTGTATGCTTACTTCACCCGACATCGCCAGCTTGTTATCCACCGGCACCTGCTTCATAGCAGAGATGATTGACGTTGCAATCGCAATGCCTGCCGATGGGCCGTCTACGGGGATCCCCCCAGGAAAGTTGATGTGAATATCATAGTTTTGCGGCTCATATCCCATCCGCTTGAGCAGGGTGATCACATTTTCCACCGAGCTTTTAGCCATGCTCTTACGTCTTAATGTCTTGCTGCCGCCGCCCATTTCTTCTTCGTCTACAACTCCGGTGAGGTTAAAGGTGCCCGTTCCAGATACAGGAATGGCAATCGCCTCGATCTCCAGCAGCGATCCCATATTGGGCCCATATACCGCAAGACCGTTAACTAAGCCGATTTTGGGCTCAAGCGGTATTTTCAAGTCCGGCCTTGGTGAAATTTGACTGCTGTTCACTACCCATTCTACATCCTCTGCAGTGACATTCGTCTTACCTTCGGTGATTGCAATACCAGATGCCAACTGCACAATATTCACGGCTTCCCGTCCATTTGTTGCATATTTCTTGACTACTTCAATCGCTTGATGATCCGGTTCCATTCCTAGCTTCTTCAACGCCTGTTCCGCAATCGATGCGATTTCATGCGGCAGTAACGGACGGAAGTATACCTCCATACAGCGTGAACGAATGGCAGGCGGAATTTCATGGGGCTGCCTTGTCGTTGCACCGACTAAGCGAAAATCAGCAGGCAAACCGTTTTGGAATATTTCGTGGATATATTTTGGAATGTTCGGGTCTTCCGAATTGTAATAGGAGCTTTCCAAGAATACTTTTCGATCTTCCAGCACCTTTAGCAGTTTATTCATTTGAATCGGATGCAGCTCTCCAATTTCATCAATAAAAAGGATGCCTCCATGCGCTTTTGTCACCGCACCAGGCTTTGGTTGTGGAATCCCCGCTACTCCCATCGCTCCAGCGCCCTGATAAATCGGATCATGCACGGAGCCAATAAGCGGATCGGCAATGCCTCTCTCGTCAAATCGAGCGGTCGTTGCATCAATTTCGGTGAATTTCGCGTCTGTTCTAAACGGAGACAACGGATTTTTCTTCGCTTCTTCCAAAATAACACGAGCGGCAGCTGTTTTCCCCACGCCTGGAGGTCCATAAATCAATACATGCTGAGGATTGCCCCCGCATAATGCCGCCTTCAAGGCTTTTAACCCTTCCTTTTGACCAACGATATCCTCCATTTTGGACGGTCTTGTTTTCTCAGATAAGGGAACCGTGAGCTGGATGGAGCGCATCTTTCTTAGTTTCTCCATCTCTTTACGCGATTCTTTATCTACCGCGGAACGATTCGTCTGCTGATTGCGCAACAAGTTCCAAAAGTAGAGACCGATAATGACAGCAAAAAACACCTGCACCAGCATCAAAATTACAGTTAGACTCATAGTATGTACCTCCCGGACACATCATTACACAAACCATCTAATAATCGTTAGTATTGCCTGATGTTACCGGGTCTAACCCCCACGATTTTGATCCTTGGTTACTAAATATACCCATAACCTAGAAGGCAAAATAAAACTGCGGCATCGCTGCCGCAGTCATCGTTTTATCCATGTTTACGCCCCGGAATCTGTCCGGTTCGTTCATATTCGGTTACAATATGATCAATTTCTTTTTTCAATTCACTGACCAGTTCAGCTTCAGGCACTTTACGGATCATTTCCCCGTAACGGAACAACAATCCTTCACCTCTAGCTCCGGCAATGCCAATGTCCGCTTCTCTTGCCTCTCCCGGACCGTTAACGGCACATCCTAGGACAGAGACTTTAATCGGCACCTTCACGTTCTGGAGGTATTCCTCTACCTCATTCGCCACTGAGAACAAATCAATGTCCAATCGGCCGCAGGTCGGACAGGAGATGAGAGTCGCAGCATTGGAGATCAAGTGAAACGTTTTAAGCAGTTCTCTAGCAACCTTCACTTCTTCCACAGGATCTGCGCTTAACGATACCCGGACCGTAGAGCCGATACCCATCGATAAAAGAGCTCCTAATCCTGCTGCGCTCTTCACCGTTCCGGAGAACAGCGTCCCCGCTTCCGTAATTCCCAAATGCAGCGGATATTTAATGAGCTCCGCCGCCTTCGAATAGGCTTGAATCGCCATTGGAACATCGGAAGCCTTCAATGAAACGATGATATCATGAAAGTCCAGCTCCTCCAAAATACCGATGTGGAACAGTGCGCTTTCCACCATCGCCTCTGGTGTGGGGTAGCCGTATTTATCAAGCAGGTGCTTTTCCAAGGAGCCGGCATTGACACCGATACGAATCGGAATGCCTTTTTCCTTGCACGCCTTCACGACCGCTTCCACTTTTTCTTTACGACCGATATTGCCAGGATTGATTCTGACCTTGTCAATGCCGTTTTCAATAGCTTTCAAGGCCAGCTTATAATCAAAGTGGATATCAGCGACAAGCGGAATGGAGATTTGTTTTTTAATTTCTTTAATCGCTTCAGCCGCTTCCTCATTATTGACGGTTACTCGGACAATTTGGCATCCTGCTTGTTCCAACCTATGAATTTCTGCCACCGTAGCCTGCACATCCGCGGTTTTCGTCGTGCACATGCTTTGTATGATGACTTCATCACTTCCGCCAATCGTTAAGTTCCCTACTTTGACCGGTACGGTATCTTTGCGATGGTACATCATCCGTCTCTCCTATTTCCCATAAAATCAGGCGCTTTCTTCTTTTTTGCTGTTTTTCTTCTCCAGCATTTCCGGAGGCAGCTTTTCTCTCACCGTTTGTTCTGTGATGACACATTTCTCTACATCCGTACGGGAAGGAATATCGAACATGACATCGAGCATAATGCTTTCGATGATGGCTCTCAGCCCCCGTGCACCTGTGTTTCGCTTAATCGCTTCGCTGGCAATCGCACGTAGTGCGCCTTCTTCAAATTCAAGCTGCACGTTATCCATTTCCAGCAGCTTCTGATATTGTTTAACCAAAGCATTCTTCGGTTCACTTAAAATCTTCACAAGCGCTTCCTCGTCCAGCGGCTCCAATGTGGAGATGACCGGCAGACGTCCAACGAATTCAGGAATCAATCCGAATTTCAGCAGGTCTTCCGGAAGCACCATGGAGATATACTCGCCTGGTTTCAGATCCGTTTTTTGTGCATCGGCATTGAAGCCAATGACTTTTTTACCGATTCTGCGCTTAATGATTTGCTCCAAGCCGTCAAACGCACCGCCGCAAATAAACAGGATGTTCGTCGTATCGATCTGAATGAATTCCTGATGCGGGTGCTTGCGTCCGCCCTGCGGAGGAACCGAAGCTACCGTGCCTTCTAATATTTTCAACAGCGCCTGCTGAACGCCCTCACCCGAAACGTCCCGCGTAATCGATGGATTCTCGGACTTGCGCGCAACTTTATCGATTTCATCGATGTAAATAATGCCGCGTTCCGCCTTCTCCACATCATAATCGGCTGCCTGAATGAGTTTCAGCAAAATGTTCTCTACATCCTCACCGACATAGCCTGCTTCCGTTAAAGAAGTCGCATCAGCGATAGCGAAAGGCACATTCAAAATTCTTGCGAGCGTCTGTGCCAGAAGCGTTTTACCGCTGCCTGTCGGCCCAAGGAGGACGATGTTGCTCTTTTGAAGTTCAACATCCTCCATCTTATTCTTGGAATTAATCCGTTTGTAGTGGTTATATACCGCCACGGACAAAGATTTCTTCGCATGTTCCTGACCAATGACATATTGGTCCAATATCTCACGGATCGCTTGAGGCTTCGGAATTTCCTTCAAGTCAAACTCTTCCTCGTGCCCCAATTCCTCCTCGACGATTTCTGTACATAGCTCGATACATTCATCACAAATATATACGCCAGGTCCTGCAACTAATTTGCGCACCTGATCTTGAGATTTCCCACAAAAGGAACACTTCAGCTGACCTTTTTCATCATTAAATTTAAACACGCAATCACCTCTTCTACTTCAGATCAGACGGATTCAACACTTGATCAATCAAACCATACTCTCGGGCTTCTTCAGCTGACATAAAGAAGTCGCGGTCTGTATCTCTTTCGATCTTTTCGAGAGGCTGACCGGTTCTTTCCACATATATTTGATTCAGTTTCTGCTTTGTTTTGATGATCCAATCGGCATGAATTTTAATATCAGCCGCTTGGCCTCTAACGCCTCCAAGAGGCTGATGAATCATCACTTCGCTGTTCGGCAGAGCGAATCTTTTGCCCTTCGCTCCCGCTGTAAGCAGCAAGGATCCCATGCTCGCCGCAAGTCCAACGCAGATCGTAGATACGTCCGGCTTAATGAACTGCATGGTATCAAATATCGCCATACCCGCCGTAACGGAGCCTCCAGGTGAATTAATATACAAGTGAATATCTTTCTCTGGATCTTCTGCTGCTAAAAAAAGCAGTTGAGCCGTTATTACATTTGCGACCTCATCATCAATGGCGCTGCCCAAAAAGATGATTCGGTCTTTCAATAATCTGGAATATATATCGTACGAGCGTTCGCCCCGATTCGTTTGTTCTACTACGATAGGCACCAAATTCATTGACCCAACACTCCTTTTCATCCGTTCCTCTTCAGCCGTTACAGAACACGGCCATACGGAACATCTTTTTAGTATTTTACCACGCACAGACAAGGCAAAGCAAAGATGCGAAGCACGGTTGCCAAGAGGATTGCGAGTGTAAAAATAAGGCACGCAACTTTAGACGTTCGTGCCTTATTTTTATGTGAACCGATTTGGTTTTATAACTATGCTACCGCTGGGACGCTTTTGCTTTCAGCAACAAGCAATTCAACGGTTTTGCGAATGAGCAGATCCTGCTTCAAGCTGTCCAGGTTGCCATTCGCTTGAAGAATGCTGCGGAGCTCATCTACTGGACGTTGATACGCTTCGGCGAGTTTCTCTAATTCAGCGTTCAAATCTTCTTCCGTCGCTTCGATGTTTTCCGCTTTCGCAATCGCTTCAAGAACCAGGTTGTTCAGAACGCGTTTTTGCGCGTCTGGCATCATTTGTTCTCTCAGCTGCTGCTCGTTTTGTCCGGAGAACTGATAGTACAGCTCAACTGTCAAGCCCTGCATTCTCAAACGGTTTTCGAATTCGCTGAGCATCGCGTTCAGCTCATTCTCGATCATCACGTCTGGAATTTCAACCGTCGCGTTCGCAGCTGCTTTTTCAACAACTGTATTTTCACGATATTGCTCTTCCTCACGCTTCTTGCTTTCAGCAAGCTTAGATTCGATATCCTTCTTGTACTCTTCGAGCGTATCGAATTCACTTACGTCCTTGGCGAATTCATCATCTAATACCGGCAGATTTTTGCGCTTAATTTCGTTCAACTTCACTTTGAATACGGCTGCTTTACCTTTGAGGTTCTCAGCATGGTATTCTTCTGGGAAAGTCACGTTGATTTCTTTTTCTTCGTCCTTCGCCATGCCAACGATTTGCTCCTCGAAGCCCGGAATGAAAGAACCTGAACCAAGCTCAAGGGAATAATTTTCCGCTTTTCCGCCCTCGAATGCTTCTCCGTCTACGAATCCTTCGAAGTCGATGACGGTGGTATCTCCGTTTTGCGCAGCACCTTCTTCAACGACGACCAATTCTGCATGACGTTCTTGCATTTTTTTCAGTTCTTCTTCCACTTCTTCCGCTTTGACAGAGAAATCTTTCTCTTCAATTTCAAGTCCTTTGTACTCACCTAAAGTGACTTCAGGCTTCACTTGTACTTTTGCCGTGAAAATGAAAGATTGACCTTTCGCGAATTGCTCTACGTCCACTTCAGGACGATCGATCGGCTCGATACCTGCTTGCTCAACAGCTTCTACGTATGCGTCTGGAAGCAAAATATCAATTGCGTCTTGATACAAGCTTTCTACGCCAAACTTCGCTTCGAACATCTGGCGAGGTACTTTACCTTTTCGGAATCCTGGAACGTTCACTTTCGTAACTACTTTTTTAAATGCCTTGTCCAATGCTTGGGCAACTTTTTCCGCTTCCACTTCAACTTTCAGTACACCCGTGTTCTTCTCTAATTTTTCCCAATTTGCGTTCATTTTATGCTTCCCCTCCAAAGTCATCAGCACTTGCTAAGTTTTATAGTAACCCTTAATTGTTGTTATTCACATCCGAGTAAGGATCTAAACCCCATGGTAAGCAACCACTATATTATAAGAAAAACCTTCATTGCCGTCAATTCTTGGTTGACCAGCCATACTTTTATCTGTAGTTTTTCTTGCCGATGTTCGCCGCATTTTCTCGGATGCAGTTTCTCTGTCCATACTTACGAGCGATAGCTGAAGGCTTGACCGAGTACTTCCTTCAAGATGGAATAACTCTGAAACCACTCATCGCCTTCGCCTTCATACACTTGATACATGGCTGCGATCTCCTCCGCGCTTCCCTGGGTCTCCATCGATTGATCTGCGACATAATGAAGCGCACAAGCCCAAATTTTTTGTCCTCTCTCATCCTGTTCCATCAATTCGTTATAGATGGCCGTTCCATAAATACAGGAAAGAAATTCCTTCCATGTTTGCTCTGCGAAATAAGCAAGCGAAGGATGATACACCTCACATACCTCTTGGACCTTGTGAAAAATGCTCTGAATGGCCTCGGGATAATCCTCCCACTTCAGCGGTGTTTGTGAGATCGTCAGCTCCACAGTTTCTCCAAGCCGTTTCATCGTTACTTTCCCTCTGGCTCCACGCTGCTTTAAGGTCTGCAGTACTTTGAACTGCAGCATAGGATGAAGCCTCGTCTGCTCTACCCAATCCTTGAGCCGGCTGTTCAAATCTTTCTGCTTTATGTGGGCGAGCTGCTCCAGTGCGATCCATTTTTTTTCGAAGGACGATTTTCCCGTCAATGTCTGAAGCAGTCCTGTCACCCACTGCTGATCTGTATGTACCTTGCTGTCGATATGCTTTTTAAGCAGATCTTCCTCGGTCTCGTCTACCTCTTCCTGCTCCGCAATAACGGCATCCGGGAACTGTTGGTCCAACCACCCTAGCAGCATAGACCATTCGCCTGCGGTCGTTTCGTCTTTCCCCTCACATTCCATTAAAAAACGAAGCAGTTCCTTAGCTTCGGCATATTTCTCGGTCTCCAGCATCCGGGTAAGCTCGAACTGATAATACTCCACGGTTTTAGGCAGGAGGATTACGTTTTGCAGCGTTTCCTTTTGAATCTCATCCACCACCTATCGATAGTCTGTGCATGAACCCTTGCATAACCTTGCAGTACCTATTTATCGCCAAAGGATAAGGATAGGTAATTATATCATTCGCCAACCCTTATTTCTTTGTGATTATAATGAAGATTACACCGATATGATTTTAAACTAGACAAAACCTATGCCACCTATTATAATATTGAATTGCTGACAGTCAAGAAACGTGACGTATCTTATATTTTCAGAAATTAACAGTTGATCTTTAATATCGAATGTGTTAAGATACTTCTTGCGTCTGATTGAGACAACTTGTCCCAGTAGCTCAGCTGGATAGAGCAACGGCCTTCTAAGCCGTGTGTCGGGGGTTCGAATCCCTCCTGGGACGCCATTCTACATAATTTATGTCGGACACAATACTTACATACGACTTGGACAGCAGGAAATGAAATCGCCGAGCTGTTAAAAACCTCTAAGGAATTGAATCTTCCCTTGGAGGTTTTTTTGTTTGTTTCCAAAACAGCAGCTTTGATACATGATTTTCAGTATTTGTCAGAAAGTGTGTGATAAATTACACTACATGTTATTATTTATTAATGAAAGCATAATAATAAGCTCCGCTGAATATTTCAAACTCTTATACCATCCTTAGGATTCTAGGAGGAACTCAAATGGAATGGGACTACAGTCTCTTCAAACTGATCAATGATCGTGCAAACGATGTGAGTTGGCTGGGCAGGTTATTCGTGGATGCCGCTAACTATGGAGATATCTACTTCGTATTGAGTCTGGCCGTTATTTGGATTTTCAATCACAAAATTTCTGTGTACGGAGTTGCAGCTGGAGTGGGTGCAGTCCTGATAAGCCGTTTCGTGTCCATTTTCTATTACCGCAACCGTCCATTTATCGATCATGAAGTCAATCAGCTGCTGCCGCATATTGAAAGCAATTCTTTTCCAAGTGATCATGCCGCAGCCGCTTTTGCCATCGCCACAATGCTGTACCTCTTCTCTAAACGGACCGGATTGTTTTTCTTATTATGTGCGAGTATTGTCTCTTTTGCTCGCATTTGGGTCGGAAAGCATTACCCTCTGGACGTGATTTGTGGAACGGTGATCGGCATCACCCTTTCCGTTTTATTATTCCACTTTCTTGAAAAAACGAGATGGTACGAACTCGCAACAGGCAAGTGGAAATCGTTCCGCAGAAACGCAGAAACCGAAGTGAATGGGATGAGATAAACCGGAACAAAACAGAGCATAATTACTTTATTACTTCATGAGAATCCTAATGATAAAGCGACCAGCGAAAGGAGTTTTTATCTTGAAGGTCTTCATCGTCGGGGCAAACGGCCAAATTGGCAAGCTGCTGGTGAACCTATTAAAAGAAGATGCTGAGCATCAAGTTAGAGTAATGGTGCGGACAGAGGAACAGTTGATCAATTTTGAACAGATGGGTGTAGAAGCCGCACTAGGCAACCTCGAAGGCACCGTGGAGCAGCTTGAAGATGCCGTGAAAGGCTGCGATGCTGTCGTTTTTACAGCAGGGTCCGGCGGGCTGACAGGTTACGATAAAACACTGCTGATCGATCTGGATGGAGCTGTGAAAATGATGGAAGCGGCTGAAAGAGCAAATGTAACACGATTTATTATGGTCAGTGCGATTCAGGCCCACAACCGCCATCATTGGAATGAGCATATTAAACCCTATGAAACAACTATAAATTGAGTTTTTGGCGAATAACTATCCCTCAAGGCCTAAATCCCAAGAACACCTTCTATAGCTTATGAAAATGAAAAACATCTGCAAGCGCAAGTTTCCTTATCGTAAGATACGGAAATTGCCCTTTCAGGTGTTTTTTTAAAATGCATATTGTCAAATCATTTACATTTGTATATATTGTATATAAAGTATATATACAATGTAGTTCTATAAGAGAGGTTATTGCATGCGAATCATCATCTCGAATCATTCGAAGGAACCGATTTATGAGCAGATATATGCTCAAATTAAAAAACAAATTTTGACCAATGAACTAAAAGTCGGCGATCCACTGCCTTCGATGCGTGCGTTGGCGAAGGATTTAGACCTAAGCGTCATTACCACCAAGCGCGCTTATGAAGAACTGGAAAAGAACGGATTTATTTATTCGATTGTTGGAAAAGGGTCCTTCGTATCGGAGCAAAATCATGAAATGATGAAAGAGAGAAAAATGAAGGTCATTGAGGAGCAGCTGCTGACTGCCATTCAAAATAGTAGAGAAATTGGATTAAGTCTTACAGAGTTAAAAGAACTGCTAACCATATTGTATAGAGGAGAAGAGTGATGGAAAATGTCATTGAATTTAATCATGTACATAAGTCGTTCCGCAATTTTCAATTAACAGATTTGAGCCTGACTGTCAAAAAAGGATTTATTTCTGGATTTATCGGTGGGAATGGCGCAGGAAAATCAACCATCATCAAATTGATGATGAATTTATTGCAGCCTGACAGCGGATCGATTTCGATGTTTGGATTGAATTATTCTGAACATGAAAAAGAAATCAAACAACGCATCGGTTTCGTCTATGATGAAAATGTCTTTTATGAGCAATTGACATTAGCGGAAATGAAACGAATGATTAAACCTGCCTATCGGAATTGGGATGATGATGTATTCCAACATTATGTTCAAACCTTTGAACTGCCGCTGCATCAGAAGTTTAAAACTTTATCGAAAGGAATGAGCATGAAAGCTTCATTAGCGATCGCTTTATCGCATCACGCTGAATTAATTATTATGGATGAGCCTACGTCTGGATTAGACCCGATGATCCGCAGGGAGTTGTTAGATATTTTACGTCAGCTTATCCAAAACGGAGAGGTCACGATCATCTTTTCAACACACATTACAACGGATTTGGATCATATTGCCGATTATATTACGTTTATCCATCAGGGTGAGCATATGTTTACGAAGACGCTTTATCAAATTGAAGAGGATTACGCCATTGTCAAGGGTGGATTGGAATTGCTGGACCGGGAAACCGAGCAAGAGTTTGTCGCTATTCGGAAATCGAAGCACGGGTTCGAGGCATTAACCGCGAATAAATCTCGCGTAGAGCAGATTTTTGGCGATATGGTGTTACTTGAGAGGGCATCGCTGGAGGACATCATGTTTTATACTAAGAAAGGAGGCGAGCAATATGCTTAATTTATTGCGAAAAGATGTATTTTTACAGAAAAAGACACTTCTCATTTTACCTGCGGCCTTGTTGGTTTATTTATTTTTAGATGTCTCCATGATTTGGGTAGGTCTTGTTTTTTGTCTCGTCATCATTATGAACGCATATATTCAGGATGAAAAATCTTCCACCCATATGCTGCTTAATTCATTGCCTTATTCTCGCCGTGAAATCGTAAGCTCCAAATACATTGCAGCGCTCTTATTTACGTTCATCGTTGTCGCTACCATTTTTCTTGGCAAGTTCGCGATTCACAGGGAAATCATGGATTGGAAACAATTGCTGTTGATCGTGAGCATCGTGATGATATCGATCTCTTTGATATTCCCATTTTCTTATCAGTTCCAAAGCCGATACTTATATACTGCTTCGATCGTTGCATTTGGCATCTATTTGTTCGTTATTAACTTTGTCATCCCCAATTTAAACGATCGCATCCGAGGGTTGACGAAAACGTTATTGGATTTACCACATTTCGATTTTTATTTGATCACTTGCGTATCCGCTATTGTGCTGTACAGCGGTTCGTGGATCTTGTCTATTCGTATTTATAAAAACAAGGTTTTTTAAAAGAAGATACAGGCCTTACGAGGGAGGGGTGTTAAATATGAAGGCTGCACGTAAAATCATTCGGTTCATCCGCTCACGAAGCTGGCTGCCAGCAACTCTAGCTTTTCTGGTCATACAATTGATCTTCATTGTCTTTGAGATGACTTCGTGGATGCCCAATTTCCGAGAGGGGAACGTATTTGAAAGAGTTGCCGAGACTTCATTTTTTACGGAATCTTTTACTCCATACAGCAAACCGGAGCTAAACTTATTAACTGCATTTTTTACCGTTACATTAATCCCATCCGCGATCATAAGCGCACTCTATGCCACCTTTTCCAAAAAGCGCAGCACGAGCTAGCCATTCCCAATTGGCTCATACCGCAGCATTCCTTACGATTGGCTGGATGGCTAATATGCGGTCCAGGTAAAACAGCCGCGGTCCGCGCCCAGCATAGCAATATGCTTTTACGACAACATCGTCTATTCTCAAGACTCGAATTCGGCGCTTCGTAAACTGTCCTTTACGATCCTGATAAATAATCTCTATGATCCGGCCAACGTATTTTTGCATGCTGTTCACCCTCCTGCATAAGAACATATATTCTTATTATATGCAGGAACGTATGTTCTGTATACATACAAAAAATTCCCCCGGATACGTGCCTAGGGGAATTTTTTCTTATATGAGCATTTTGCAGAAACCTGAGCCCTTGTTACAGAAGGATTTTCAGAGATAAAAAAGGGACTTCACCCCAATTTGGAGAAGTTTTCAAGTGACCAAACCCAAAAACTCCGAGAGGAAG